>NZ_JAMYMV010000036.1:0-63273 GCF_040318715.1 Mesorhizobium sp. M1050
CCCCACCCCCCTCCCCCCCCCCCCCAGGCGCGGCCTCGGCCCCCCCCCCCCGGGGGGCCGGCGTTTGTTGTTGGGGGGGGGGCCGCGGCCCGGGGCCGCTCCTGCTCCGCCCGTGGATGACGAAGTTGCGAGGCTTCGGCCAATCCCAAACCCGTTGCATGCAGCATCACCCGCCTACCCCGAAATAGCCTGCCGCGCTTTCGCCTCCAGCCACTCGGCCATCTGCCGGTAAGGCACCGGTCCGTGGCTGATGCGGGCGACGCCGAGTTCGGCCAGCCGCTGGCGCGGCGGCACATGCGCCAGCGCGATGATATTGACCGGCAACTCGATTGCCTTGCAGAGCGCCTCGATGAGGTTCTCATCACCAAGACCCGGCGCGAAAAAGCCGCTCGCTCCGGCCTTTTCATAGGCCCGCGCCCGTTCGATCGCCTGATCGAGCAGCGCCTTGTCGTGCGCATCCGGCTTGGCCTTGAGGAAGATGTCGGTTCGGGCGTTGAGGAAGGCCGGGATGCCGGAGGCCTTGACGGCAGCCGCCGCGGCTTCGATCCGCTTTACCTGGACAGTGATGTCGTGCAGGCCGGTGCCGCCGACAATCTGGTCCTCGAAATTGAAACCGACGGCACCGGCTTGCAAGGCAAGCGTCACGGTTCGGGCGACGATGTCCGGGTCGACGCCATAACCGCCTTCAAGGTCCATGGTCACCGGCAGGTCGACCGACCCGACGATGCGCCTGATGTTGTCGAGTGCCAGCTCCAGCGGGATCTTCTCGCCATCGGCGTATCCGAACGCGGCCGCCACCGGCCAGCTTCCGGTGGCGATCGCCTTGGCGCCTGCTTTCTCGACGATCTTGGCCGAGCCCGGATCCCATACATTGTAGAGGACGATTGGGTTTCCCTTGACGTGGAGGGAATGGAACGTGCGCGCGCGCTCGATTTGCTCGGTCATCGGTGTTTCCCATGTTCCTGCTGTTGGATGAACAATCTAGGCCGCGCTGTCGGCTCTGGCGATGTGCCATGAGATGCAGAAGCTGCGGCCACCGGACAGGCTTTTCAAACCTGTTGCGTATCCTTCCTTTCGCAGCTATGGATTTCGCCATGAACATGCGTTCGACCAAGACCATTTGGTGGTGGGCCTGCTGACAGCGGCCTGTTCGAACGCGCGTGCGCGAAAAGAGAGGGTGGCCGCAACGGAAAGTCCGGGCGGCCATTTGTTTTTTCCAAGCCATTCCCGGGTCCGTTGCCCCAAATAAGCTGATGGAGACGGCAATGACGATGAAGGTTCTGGATAACGGGGCGGAAAGTTTCGTGACCACGGGTGGCGTGACCATCACCCGCGAGCGCCACGACCGGCCCTATGCGGGCGCGATCGACGCTTACGTCGACGGCCTGAATTCGCGCCGCGGCGCCGTGTTTTCCTCGAACTACGAATATCCCGGTCGCTACACGCGCTGGGACACCGCCATCATCGATCCGCCGCTGGTCATCTCGGCACGCGGCCGCGCCATGCGCATTGAGGCGCTGAACCGCCGTGGCGAAGCGCTGTTGCCGGTCATCGGCAACGCGCTGGGTGGGCTCGCCGACGTCACCATCGCCGAGACATCGAAAAAGCTCATCCGCCTCGACGTCGCCAAGCCCGGCCGAGTCTTCACCGAGGAGGAGCGCAGCCGCGTTCCTTCGGTCTTCACGGTCCTGCGCGCCATCACTGCCTTGTTCAAGACCGAGGAAGACGCCAATCTCGGCCTCTACGGTGCCTTCGGCTACGATCTCGCCTTCCAGTTCGACCCGGTCGACTACAAGCTCGAGCGCAAGCAAAGCCAGCGCGACCTGGTGCTGTTCCTGCCCGATGAGATCCTGGTCGTCGACCATTATTCGGCTAAGGCCTGGACCGACCGCTACGACTATGCCGGCGACGGGTTTTCGACGGAAGGATTGCCGCGCGACGAAATCGCCGAGCCGTTCAAGAGCCCCGACCGCATCCCGCCGCGCGGCGACCATGAGCCCGGCGAATACGCCAATCTGGTGCGCAAGGCGATGGACAGTTTCAAGCGCGGCGACCTGTTCGAGGTCGTCCCCGGACAGATGTTCTACGAGCGCTGCGAGACGCAGCCATCCGAGATTTCGCGCAAACTGAAGTCGATCAACCCCTCGCCCTATTCCTTCTTCATCAATCTGGGCGAAGGCGAATATCTGATCGGCGCCTCGCCCGAAATGTTCGTGCGCGTCAACGGCCGCCGTGTCGAGACCTGCCCGATCTCGGGCACCATCAAGCGCGGCGACGATGCCATCTCCGACTCCGAGCAGATCCTGAAACTGCTGAACTCCAAGAAGGACGAATCCGAACTGACCATGTGCTCGGACGTCGACCGCAACGACAAGTCGCGGGTCTGCGAGCCGGGTTCGGTGCGCGTTATCGGCCGCCGCCAGATCGAGATGTATTCGCGCCTGATCCACACCGTCGATCACATCGAAGGTCGGCTGCGCGAAGGCATGGATGCCTTCGACGCGTTTCTGTCGCATGCCTGGGCGGTCACCGTCACCGGCGCGCCGAAACTGTGGGCCATGCGCTTCATCGAACAGAACGAAAAGAGCCCGCGCGCCTGGTATGGTGGCGCGATCGGCATGGTCAATTTCAACGGCGACATGAACACCGGCCTCACGCTTCGCACCATCCGCATCAAGGACGGCATTGCCGAAGTGCGCGCCGGCGCCACATTACTCTTCGACAGCGTTCCCGAGGAAGAAGAGGCCGAAACCGAACTGAAGGCATCCGCCATGCTCTCCGCCATTCGCGACGCCAAGACAGGCAATTCCGCCAGCACCGAGCGCACCACCGCGCGCGTTGGCGACGGCGTCAACATCCTGCTTGTCGACCACGAGGACTCGTTCGTCCACACGCTGGCCAATTATTTCCGCCAGACCGGAGCCAATGTCTCGACCGTGCGCACGCCGGTGCCGGAGGAAGTGTTCGACCGGCTGAAGCCCGACCTCGTCGTGCTGTCGCCAGGACCGGGCACGCCGAAGGACTTCGATTGCGCCGCAACCATCAGACGAGCCCGCACCCGCGACCTGCCGATCTTCGGCGTCTGCCTTGGCCTGCAAGCCCTGGCCGAGGCCTATGGCGGCGAACTGCGGCAACTGCACATACCGATGCACGGCAAGCCGTCGCGCATCCGCGTCTCCAAGCCCGGCATCATCTTCTCCGGCCTGCCCAAGGAAGTCACCGTCGGCCGCTATCACTCGATCTTTGCCGACCCGGTGCGGCTGCCCGACGATTTCATCGTCACGGCGGAAACCGAAGATGGCGTCATCATGGCCTTCGAACACCGCAAGGAACCGATCGCGGCGGTGCAGTTCCACCCGGAATCGATCATGACGCTCGGCCACAATGCCGGGATGCGCATCATCGAGAACATAGTCGCCCACCTGCCGCGCAAGGCCAAGGAAAAGGCCGCCTGACAATCATGGCCGAAACCGAGGACACAATGGCGATCGCGGCCAAGGCGGCCGCGAAGCGCAAGGTCGCCAACCTTGCGTTCTGGTCGATCATCATTGCGGCAATCGTGCTCGGCTTGAAGCTCGTCGCCTGGTACGTCACCGGCTCGGTCGCGCTCTATTCGGACGCGCTGGAATCGATCGTCAACGTCATTGCGTCGATCGCCGCTTTCTGGGCGATCCAGGTCAGCTACAGGCCGGCCGATCAGGACCATCCCTTCGGCCACCACAAGGCGGAGTATTTCTCGGCGGTGCTGGAAGGCGTGCTGATCGTTCTCGCCGCACTTTTGATCCTCAACGAGGTCTGGCGCTCCTGGCAGACCCCGGCACCGCTCGAACAGCCCTGGGAAGGTCTTTCCGTCAACGGCGTCGCTACCGTTATCAATGCCTTCTGGGCGTGGACGCTGATCCGCGCCGGCAGGGCGGAGAAGTCACCGGCGCTGGTCGCCGACGGCAACCATATCATGACCGACGTGGTCACCTCGATCGGTGTCTTCGGCGGCCTGGTCGGTGCGGTCCTGACCGGCTGGCAGATTCTCGATCCAGCACTTGCCGTCCTCGTGGCGCTGAACATCCTGTGGCAGGGCTGGCATGTCATCGGCTCGTCGATGAACGGCCTGATGGATCGCGCCGTAGACACGCAAGAGCACATGCGCATCCGCGACGTCATCTCGGCCAATTGCAAGGGTGCGATCGAGGTCCATGACCTCAAGACCCGCATCGCCGGCCGCGCCACCTTCATCGAATTCCATCTGGTCGTCGATGCCGACATGTCGGTCGGCGCCAGCCATGTCATCTGCGACCGCATCGAGGACGCCCTGAAGGCCGAGATCCCCTCCGTGCGCGTCACCATCCATGTCGAGCCCGACGACGAGGCCAAGCTGCCCAAGGGCACGACGGCGGTGCCGTTTGCCTGAGGCGGTTCACCAGGTCTCGATTGAGAGATCTTTGATACGCTCGAATTCCCGGACATTGCGGGTCATCAGTGTGAGGTTTCGAGCGCGCGCCTGCCCGCCGATCAACGCATCGTAGGGACCGATCGGAGTTCCCAACGTCGCAAGCGTTGCCCGAATCTCGCCGGCATGTTTCGCGTCTTCCCGGTCAAATTCGAGGACGGGGAACTGCAGAGCTTCTATGCGTGCCAAATTTTCGGGCCTTCGCTGGCTCTTTTCAGCACCATAGTACAATTCGTGCACCACTATCGCCGAGAGGGCAAAGTCCTGCGGCGTGTGCTGTTTGAGTAATGTCAGCAGACCCTCATCGCCCTTGATAACCGCGATAATGGCATTGGTGTCGAGCAGGTAGATCACTTGAAGACGTCATCCAAGGCGGGTCGATCCTGGCCGTCCTGACGTTCCAGCGCTGCCTCGGCGAAATCATTATCAAGCGGTCCGATCACTTGGTCGAGCCACGCCCAATCCTGCGCAAGCGGTTCCAGGATGACGGTTTGCCCGTGACGGCGAATCGAAACCTCATCTGTTTCGAAACGGAACTCCTTGGGCAGACGCACAGCTTGTGACCGGCCCGACCAGAACACTTTTGCCTTGTCCATCATGCTATCCTCAAATGAGATATAGCAAAGATATATCCCTTCATGACGACGTAGACAAGTGCGAACTCAAGGCGCGCAGGCCGATTGCGGCATTGGCTGCAGCCGATAGACCTTGTCGTCGGATTTGGTCTTGCCGTCGGCGGCCTTCGAACACAGGTCGACGATCGCGAGTGCGCTGTTGGGGTTGGCCAGCATCATCGTGCCGTCGGCGCCTCGCTTGAGAAAAATCTCCTTCTGCGCGATATCGCAGGAGAAATTGCTCATCTTCGAGCTCGCCGCGCAGCGCCATTGGTCGGCCTCGCCCTGACAGGAATAGGTCTGCGTCACCTCAGCCGATTTCTGCCGCGTGGTGACGGTAACGGCAATGTCGGCACCGTCTGGCCAGTTGGCGGCGTCACTGCCCGAGGCGAAGGACGCCAGCTCTACCGGCCCCCGGAAAACCCGGATCGACTGCGTCAGTTGATCGGGATGCGAGCCGAGATGCGCTGCATCGTAGTCGCGCCCATAGCAGAACGCCTGGTCCGGCTTCAGCCGCTCGCGCAGAGGCGGCCCAAGCGCGGGGTCGACTGGATCGATGCGCGCGAACTCCGCCTTGCAGGTCGCGGCCGGCATTGGGTCGAGGCGGAAATTGTCGTCCTCCGAACCCAGCGCCTGCCTGTCATATTCCGCTGCGCCCAACTCCTCTTCCGAATCGGCATCGAGATAGATGTCGGGCTGCAGATCCGAGAGGAGCAGCCGGCGCTTGTCGTCGACCTTCAGCGATGCAAGCGTCCGGTCGCACTCCATACCGCAATGGATGGGGCCTGTCTTGCCGTCCTCCGACGCATGATTGCACCAGCCGCCGGCCCATTCCGGCGACTTGGCGCCGCGCACGGTGGTGGCGATGAAGGCATTGTAGGATGTGTCGGAATTCACGGTCGGCTCTTCATTCGGCCGGCTGACCGGATCATGGCCGTAGTAGAAGAAGATCCGCGCCACCTTCTGCTTCGGGTGCGCCTTTAGATGCGCCGCATCATAGACGCGGCCGAAACAGGCATCAGTGTGGTTGGGACTGAGTTCGGTGAGCTTGAGCGCATCGTCGGCGGAGGCCGATCCGGCAAGCACGCCAAGCAGCGCCGCGCCAAACCCGGCGCCGGCGACTGTCTTCCATTCCCCTGCCCTGACCGCCATGTAATCTCTCCCCCGCATCGACAGGACGCAATGTCAATTTATGCTAGTATTGCGGCTGGAGTCACGCAATTCGCGGTGAGCCGCCAAGCGGGGGAGGATGCCATGCGCCGGCGCGATATGTTCCGCGCGATTCTTGCCGGAACCGGAACGGTTCTTGGTCTGCGGGCGGTGCAGGCCGCAGCGGTAACGGAGCCGGCCCGGCAAAAGGTCGCCTATCACTTGAGCGACGTCGACAAGGTCAACTTCGTGCTCGGCAACATCAAGAACCACTATGATGGCACCGGCGGCAATGTCGACATCGTGCTGGTCGTGCATGGTCCTGCGCTCGCCGCCTTCAAGTCGAAAGGCATATCGGCCGCGATTTCCGGGCGCTTCGCCGGCCTGGTGCAGCAGGGGCTGGAACCCCATGCCTGCGCCAACACCATGCAGGGCATGGATATTTCGCTCGCCGACCTGCTCGCCGGGTTCCATGCTGCCGACAAAGGTGGCGTCGTCAAACTCGCCGAATTGCAAGGCCAAGGTTACGCCTATCTGCGCCCCTGAGGCTTGAACACCGGGGCGGCAAGGGCCTACGAAGGGCAGGCAGACATCCCGGAGGAAGAACCGTGCCAGCCACCACACTCAGCATACCAGATCTCGCCGGCAAGGCGGTGCTGGTCACCGGTGCGTCGACCGGCATCGGCGCTGCGCTCGCGCTGGCTTATGCAGCGCAGAAATGCAAGGTGGCGCTGCACTACAATTCGAGCCGCGACGCCGCCGAAAGGCTCGGGTTGACGATCGCCGACAAGGGCGGCGAGGTGTTTCTTGTCCAGGGCGATTTTTCCGTTGCCGCCGATGTCGAACACGTCGTCGAAGAGAGCGCGCAGTATTTCGGCCGCCTCGACGGCCTGATCAACAATGCCGGCGGCATGCTTGGCCGCGTGCCCTACGCAGAGCAGACCGAGGCGCATTACGACGCGGTGATGGACCTCAATGCGCGTTCGGTATTGACCGCCTCGCGCAGGGCGATCCCGTGGCTGAAGAAACAGGGCGGCTTCATCGTCAACACCTCGTCGATCGCCGCGCGCAATGGAGCGGGCGGCGGCGCCGGACTTTACGGCTCGGCCAAGGCATTCGTCTCCAATGTGACGCGCGGCATGGCCAAGGAGCTGATCGGCTTCGGCATCCGCGTCAACGCGGTGGCGCCCGGCACCATTCTGACGCCGTTCCACGAGCGCTATTCGACCGACGACCAGATGAAAGGCATGATCGCCACCATTCCGCAGGGGCGTGCCGGCACGGCTGAGGATTGCGTCGGCGCCTATCTGTTCCTCTCTTCCGATCTTTTGAGCGGCTACATCACCGGCCAGGTGATCGAGGTGAATGGCGGCCAGTTGATGCCTTGAGCGGCTATCGGCATACTGGCTATCTGCATGTTCTTGTCGACAACCTCAAACGGAGACAACGGAATGTACGGACTAATCGGCAAGATGCGGGCGGCGCGCGGCCAGCGTGACGCGGTCATCGACCTCCTGCGCGCCAGCACCGGCGCCCTGCCGGGTTGCCTCAACTACATCATCGCCCGCGACCCCGCGGATGCCGATGCGATCTGGGTCACCGAAGTGTGGATCGACGCCGAAAGCCACAAGGCGTCGCTGCAGCTTCCGGAAGTCCAGGCGACGATCGCCAAGGCCCGGCCGTTCATCGCCGGCTTTGAATTCCAGGTCGAAACCCATCCTGTCGGCGGCTTCGGCCTAGTCGACGCCAAGACCGGCTGACCAGGACAGACGGCAAAGCCGCCGCCCCAGAAGCTCAAAACCAAATCGGTCGAATCCGTCAGCAGTGCCGCTCTGCAACAGCCCATGTCAGCTTGGGCCGCTGCGGGAAAAAATAACTTGACTCACATACTCATATTTGAGAACGCGGGGACGCAATCAAGCATGAGACGGTGGAGACGAGTTGATGCGAACAAGGCTGACGACATGGCGCCTGTGGATCTCATTGTTGGGTGGCGCGGCGATGCTCGGCCAGTCCGGCGCTGCACATGCGCAGGACAGCGAAACGTCCACCATGCTCGGCAACATCGAGGTCACCGCGCAGAGCAACGAAATCCTGAAGCAAGATGGCTATGTCGCCAAGAAGGACCGCATCGGTACCAAGACCGACACGCCGCTGGCCAGGATTCCGCAGGCCGTTTCGGTGGTGACGCAGGCGCAGATCGAGGACCAGAAGCCGCGTACGCTGAACGAAACGCTCGGTTACACCGCCAGCGCCAACCCCAACAGTTTCGGCTTCGACACCCGCTACGATGCGTTCTTCCTGCGCGGCTTCCAAGCCTTCTACAACGGCATGTTCCGCGACGGGCTGCGCCAGTACAATGGGCCTTCGGCCTGGTTCAGGACCGAGCCCTACGGGGTCGAGGGCGTGACAATCCTGAAAGGCCCGGCATCGTCGCTCTATGGTGTCAGCGGCCCAGGCGGCATCGTCAATGTCGTCACCAAGCGCCCCAAGGATGAGCCGTTCCGCGAGATCGAACTGCTCGCAGGCGAGCACAACCGGTTTCAGGCGGGCCTTGACGCATCCGGACCCGTGAACGAGGACGGCACCGTCCTCTATCGCTTCACCAGCCTCGGCCGCAAAAGCGATACCGAATTGCCTGGCTATCCCGACGACAAGATCTATCTGGCGCCGGCTGTCACCTTCAAACCGGACGAGGACACCAAGCTCACCATTCTTGGCGAATATTCGAAATCGGTCACCGGTGGCACGGCCGCCTTCTACAATTCAGGCTATGGCGTGCTGTCCAACGTCTATGAGGGCGATCCGGCCTGGAACGATTTCACCCAGAGCCAGGGCCGCATCGGCTACGAGTTCGAGCATCGTTTCAACGATGTGCTGACGGTGCGCCAGAACCTGCGCTACAACGCCGTGGACACCGACATCGAGTACAGCGGCCACTATCCGGACGGTGCCGACTTGAAGCGCTACTGGGGCCACTACACCGAGACCATGAAGAACTTCGTCGTCGACAACATGGCGCAGTTCGAGTTCGACACCGGCGCGGTCAGGCACACCGCCGTCGGCGGCATCGACTATGCCTGGTCGGACTACGATGCCGGCAGCGGTCTGTCCTATGTCTCGGTCGACGACATCAAGGCGATGCCGGTTCCCCACTCCGGCGGACAGGAGATGAACCAGCTCGGCGTCTATCTGCACGACCAGATGGAGTGGAACGATTTCACCCTGTTCACCAGCGGCCGCTACGACTGGGTCGACACAACCTCCACCGCCGCCGACTACAGCACCTCGAAGCAGAAGGACAGCGCCTTTTCCGGCCGTCTCGGCCTGTCCTACCAGACTGAATGGGGCATCACGCCCTACATCAACTATTCGACCTCGTTCTCGCCCAATATCGGCTTCGTCTATGACGACGTCACCAGCCCCGTCGGTCGCGTAGCCCGGCCGACCATCGCGACGCAGAAGGAGATCGGCGTCAAATACGAGATCCCGAATTACAATGCGACCGTCAGCGCCGCGCTGTTCGACATCGACCAGAAGGACGGCGTCGTCTTCGACGCCTCGACAGGCATCAACAAGCAGCGCCAACTCGACCTGAATTCGCGCGGTGTCGAACTGGAAGCCAATGCTTCGCTTGACAACGGCTTCAGCTTCATCGCTTCCTATACCTATCTGCGCGTCAGGATCGAGCGTGGCGCCGAAGGAACCGATGGCAAGGACTTATCAGCGACGCCGAACCACATCCTGTCGCTGTGGGGCCACTACCAGTTCGAGAACGGCACGCTGGAGGGGCTGGGGCTCGGCACTGGAGTGCGCGTCGCCGGCTCGAGCTATGGCGACGACACCAACACATTTAAGAACAGCGCACGCGCCTTCGTCGACGCCTCGCTCTCCTATGATTTCGGCTATCGCAATCCGAAGTTGGAAGGCGTCAAGCTGCAGGTCAACGCCAAGAACCTGTTCGACAGCCAGAAGACCATCTGCTCGGCCGGCTATTGCTACCGCGACGAAGGCCGCTCACTGTTCGCCAGCCTGCGCTACCGCTTCTGACGAAATTAGCCCGCCCTCGGATGGTGGCAGGCGACGAAGTGGTTCTTGTCCACGAGCGAAAGTACCGGACGCTCGTGGCGGCAGACCGAAGTCGCCGCCACGCAGCGCGTATGGAAGCGGCAGCCTGACGGCGGGTCGAGCGGGCTCGGCAGATCGCCCTTGAGCATGATCCGCTGGCCTGGCCGGTTGTCGACGTCGGGTACCGGCACTGCCGAGCGAAGCGCTATTGTGTAGTGATGCCGTGGCGCTGAAAAGACAGCGTCGACAGGCCCCGTTTCGACGATCGAACCCATATACATCACCGCCACCCGCGACGAGAACTGCCTGACCACCGAGAGATCGTGGGCGATGAACACATAGGTCAGGTTGAACTCGTCGCGCAGGTCGCAAAGCAGGTTGATGATCTGCGCTTGGATCGACACGTCCAGAGCCGACACCGGTTCGTCGGCAACGATCAGGCGCGGCCGCAGCGCCAGCGCGCGGGCGATGCCGATCCGCTGGCGCTGTCCGCCGGAGAATTCATGCGGAAAGCGCTGGGCATGCTCGGGAAGCAGTTCGACGCGGACCAGCAATTCCTCGACGCGATCCGCCATTTCCGATCGCGCCAGTCTTTCATGCACGCGGAACGGGTCCGCCAGCAGGTCGCCGACCCGGCGACGCGGGTTGAGCGAAGCCGCGGGATCCTGAAACACCATCTGCATCTGGCGGCGTATCGGCCGAAGCTGCCGTTGCGAGGCTTTGGTGATATCGCGGCCTTCGAATTCCAGTGACCCGGACGTGATTTCCGTGAGCCGGACGAGGCAGCGCCCCAGCGTCGATTTTCCGCAGCCCGACTCGCCGACGATGCCAAGCGTCTCGCCCGGGAAGATGTCGAGCGAGATCTGCTCCACCGCATGGACGATCCGCCGTTGAAAGGGCGAGCGCCCGACTGGATAATGTTTCGACAGATCGCTGGTCCGCACCAACGGTTTCGGCCTGGTTTCGCTCATGCGGGCACGGCTCTGCCAGCCAGCGTCGGCCGCAGATCCTGGCGGCCGTCCCGCGGAAGAAAGCATGCCGACCGGTGCCCGCCCGCTCCACCAAGCGCAGGCTGGGCGGCACAGGCTTCATGGCGGAATGTGCACCGCGGCCCGAAAGCGCAGCCCTGCGGCATCTGGCTCAGTTTCGGCGGGCTGCCGGGAATGGCCGTCAGCCGCGCGGGACGCGGACCTTGCATCGGCGGGATCGAGCCGAAAAGCCCCCACGCGTAGGGGTGAAGCGGCTGGCGGAAGAGCTGCCCCTTGTTACCCTCCTCGACAACGCGCCCGGCATACATCACCAGCACGCGGTCGGCGACTTCGGCGACCACGCCGAGATCATGGGTGACCAGGATGACGGCGGATCCGAACTCGTTGCGCAATCGACCGATCAGCTCCAGGATCTGCGCCTGCACCGTCACGTCGAGCGCCGTCGTCGGCTCATCGGCGATCAGCAGTGCCGGATTGCACGACAGCGCCATGGCGATAACGGCGCGCTGGCGCATGCCGCCGGACAGCTGGTGGGGATAGCGGTCGACCGCGTTGTCGGGGCTCGGCAATCCAACCGCGTCGAGCAAGTCCACCGCCCGCTTGCGCGCAGCAGCGCGCGACACCTGCTCATGCGCGCGGATCTGCTCGATGATCTGGTCGCCGATCGTATGTACTGGCGTCAGCGCCGTCATCGGATCCTGGAAGATCATCCCGATCTGCCGGCCGCGAATGGCATCGAGGGCTCGGCGCTTTAGACCCAGCAACTCCTGGCCGAGAAAACGCACCGACCCGGTGACGACGGCGTTGGGACTGCTGATCAAGCCCAGAATGGCGAGCAAGGTCTGGCTCTTGCCCGAACCGCTTTCACCGACGACGCCGAGGATCTCGCGCTGCGCGAGCGAGAACGAGACGCCGCTGACGGCAGGCACCACACCGCCCTCGGTGCGGAACGAGACGCACAGATTCTCGACGACCAGCAGCGGCCTGTCGGGGGGCATCTTGTCAGTGGGCATCTCTAACCCTCGGATCGATGAAGACAAAGACAACGTCGACAATGAAATTCGCCATCACCACGAAGAACGAGGCGTAGATGACCGTCGCCAGGATCATCGGCAGATCGAGCGTCTGCAAGGCGCCGTAGGTGAGCTTGCCGACCCCTTGCAAGCCGAACACCACCTCCGTCAGCAAGGCGCCGCCGCCGACCAAGGCGCCAAAATCCAGCCCGAACATGGTGACGAAGGCGACGAGCGAGGTTCTTAGGCCGTGATGCAGCAGCACCCGCCGCTCTCCGATGCCCTTGGCGCGCGCGGTGCGGATGAAATCCTCCTGCATGGTCTCTATGATCGAGGCCCGCAGCACGCGGCCGTAAAGTCCGATATAGAGCGTGGCGAGCGTGAACCAGGGAATGACAAGTGCCTTGAACCAGCCCCAGGGATCCTCGGTGAAAGGGATATAGCCGAGCGGCGGCACCCATGAGAACAGCCAGCTGTCATGCCAGCGGCTCTGCGTGACCAGATTGGCGACTTCGCCGAGCCAGAAGACCGGTATCGACACGCCGATCAGGCTGAGGATCATCAGCGTCCGGTCGAGCCACGTACCGCGCGTCGCGCCGGCGACAACGCCGACGATCAGCCCGCCGAGAACCCAGAAGACGGCAGCGCCAAGCACCAGCGACAGAGTGATCGGGATCGCCTCGAGCACCGTCGGAACGACCTTCTGGCCGCGATTGACGAAGGAGGTGAGGTCGCGGCTGATGAAGAGCCGCTTCATCATCAGCGCGTATTGCACAGGCAGCGGCCGGTCGAGGCCGAAATCGTGCCGCACCTGGGCCAGCGTTTCCTGTGATGCGTTGCGCCCGGCGATGCGCGCCGACGGGTCGGCGCCCGGGGTGGCGAAAAAGATCAAGAAGGCGACGACGCTGATGCCGAACATCACCAGCACCATCTGGCCGAGCCTGGAAATGAGCGCCGTCAGCATCAGACGACCCTGATCGACGACTTCGGGTCGAGCGCGTCGCGCACGCCGTCGCCCAATATGTTCAGTGCCAGCACCGTGATGACGATCGCCAACCCCGGCGCCAGGGCGACGATCGGGCGTGAATAGAGAAGCCCCTGCCCGTCCTGGATGATGGTACCCCAACTCGCATCGGGCGGCTGCACGCCGATGGACAGGAAGGACAGCGAGGATTCGGTCATCATGTTCAGCGCCAGGATGAGCGGCACGAAGACGATGACCCGGGTGATCACATTGGGGAGGATGTCGTAGAGCAGGATACGCCACGGCGACGCGCCAATGCCGATCGCGGCCGTGACGAACTCGGCCTGCATCAACGACAGGACATGACCGCGGATGGGCCTGGCGACGTAAGGCACGTAGACGATGCCGATGATGAAGATCGGCAGCCAGAGACTGCCGGAGCGGATTTCGATCGGGCCGATAGTGATGCTTTGGGTGATCAGGACGATCGACAGTGAAATCGCCAGCAGGAAGACGGGAAACGCCCACAGCACATCGAGAATGCGCGACAGCAAGATGTCGACCAGACCGCCGAAAAAGCCGGAGATGACGCCGAGCAATGTCGCCAGGCCAAGGCATATCAACGCCGCGGCGCCAGCGATCAGCAACGAATTGCGACCGCCGTAAAGCAGGCGTGCGGCAACGTCGCGGCCCTGATTGTCGGCGCCCAGCATATAGGGTCCGAAATCCCAGGTCGGGCCAAGCGGCGTGAACCCCAGGCCAAGGCCTTCGGTCGAAGGCTCCAGCACCTGCCTGGTCTGGCCGTCTATGACGATCTCGCCATTGAGGTTGGTGGCGAAAGGATCGGTCTGCGCCACATGGCGGGCGTAGAGAGGGGCTGCCAGCGAAGCGGCAGCGATCAGCACCAGAACGCCGAACGCCATGATGGCAGCCCGGTCGGCCCTGAGCTTGCGCCACGCCGTCCGCCATGGCCCCTCGGCGCCCCGGCGGGTCCGAACCAGCACTTGCCCGCCAATCGAATTGTCCATGATGGGTATGAATTTCAGATCGGCGGGAAAAGCAACCGCGGCGGAGGATTGCGCATCATTCCGCCGCGGATCGAATTGGGCCTGTTCACTCAACCCCTGGTCACTCGACCCACGACTGGCTCATGATCCAGTAGAATTGCGGACTGAAGACGAAATTCTTCAGCCGCGGCGAGATCAGGTCGACACGCTTCGGCGTGAACAGCACGGCCACGGGCGCGGCATCGGTGACGGCCTTGTCGACGGCGGTCCACAGTTGCGCACCCTTGGCAGGATCGGCGATCGTAGCGGTCTGAGCCTCGCCCATCTTCTTGTCGATCGACTTGTCGCAGAAGCCGGAAATGTTGACCGAAGCGTCCGAGCCGGGTGTGAACGAGGCGCAGCTGAACAGCACCTGCAGGAAGTCCGAAGGCGCGGGATAGTCCTGGAACCACTGCGAGATGGAAATCTGCACCTTGTTGTTGGTGTTCTGGATGTAGGTGAACTGGATGTTCTGCGAGATCGGCTTGATCGAGGTCTTGTAGCCCAGCCCGTTCAGCACATCCTGCAGGTACACGCCTATCGACTTCGACACTTCGGTGTCCTCGGTGATGATCGTCACCTCCTGTCCGGCTGTTCCGGAGGCGGCGACCAACGCTTTGGCTTTCTCCAGGTCAGGCGCCGACCACTTTTCGCCGGAATTGGCCGTGAACGGGCAATAAGGCGAGTAGGACGGGAAATCCGGCGGCAGTATCTGACAGGAAGGCTGCGCCAGATTGCTGCCGCCGAACAGCTTGACGATGGCCGCCCGGTCGATGGCGTAGTTGACCGCCTGCCGCACGCGGATGTCGTTGAACGGCGCGAGATTGGTGTTCATCGGCGCATACCACATCGCCGTCAGAGGATGCACGGACACCTGCTTGGCGTATTTCGTGCCCAGTTCCGCCAACCGGTCCGCCGGCGGTGGATCGAACATCCAGTCAGCCTGGCCGTTTTCCACGGCGGTGACCGCCGCCTCGTCGGTGAGACCGAAGCCATAGTCTATCTCGTCGGGATAGCCGGCAGGCTGCGCCTCCTTGCTCCATTCCTTGAAATGCGGATTGCGCACCATCTTGAGCAGGCTGTTGGGATCGTAGCTGGCGATCATGTAGGGCCCGGTGCCCGGAATGGGCGCTGTCCCCGAATCCTTGAGGGGCGCCTCGGCGGGCAGGATCGCAGCGTGCGGGATCGAGATCTTCTGCAGGAAGTCCGGATCGGGCGCCACCAGATTGAAGGTGACGGTGCTTGCCGCCTCATCGGCGGCGACGCCGCCCTCGAGTGTGCAGGTCGCCGGCGTCTTGAGGCATATGTCGGCGCCGACTATGCCATTGTAGAGCGTGCCCGTCGTCGGGCCGCTGATCTTGAACATGCGCTGGAACGATGCCACGACATCGGCCGTCGTCAGGTCCGATCCGTCGGCGAACTTGATGCCCTTGCGCAGCTTGAAGACATATTTCTTGCCGCCGTCTTCCGGCTTGGGCAAGCTCTCGGCCAGGTCCGCCACCACCTCGAAACCGGTCTTGTCGCCGGTCTTGCGGAAGGTCACCAGCCCATCATAGAGGACGTAGTTGATCTGGAAATATTGCAGCGTGTAGTTGATGTGCGGGTCGATCGTGCCGGCAGCGGCGTTGGCGAGAAGCTTCAGTGTCCCGCCAGCCTTGCCTTCTTGCGCGGCCGCGCCTGTCACGGGTGCCATCAGCATAAGGCCAGCCAGGCCGACACCGGCCATCATTGCGCTAAAAACATTCCGGGAACGCATCGTCTTGCTCCTCTGGGGAAGTGGGTGATTGCAAACCACGAAGTGCGCCAGGTGGCACACGCCGGACCGCGATCCATTGTACACAGCGTATGGCGCACGAAACCCGCCGGGATAGCTGTGAATTAAGATAGTTTTGGCCGTCCAGATGCGTCGCGAGCAACAAGCCGTGATCGTGCTGTGCTCATTTGTTGAGCATTTTTCGAACATGCCCGTTTGACAAACATTGGCTGGCGGGTAAGCTTTTGCTCATGCAAGGCGTATCCGGCGATTTCGAGAGCGAATTTCACACAGGCATGGGAATCGACGCCGCCATGGCGGCGGCGATGCGCGTGCTTGCGCCCGCCGGTTTCACTTCGCTGATCTACGACTACACGCCGGTCCCGGTCAGCCACGACGGCGAGTTGATCACGCCTTCGCTCATGGCCCTCGCCAACGTGCCGCCCGACATGCAGGACCTGTGGTGCAAGGGCGGCTACTATCAACTCGATCCGGTGCAGGAGGCTGCACTCGCGGTATCGCGACCATTTCTGTGGTCGCACAAAGGGTCGCAGAGCCCGGTCATGCGACGCATCCTGCAGCGCAAGCATGACCCGGTGATAGGCTATCTCCTGGACACCAAGATGACATGTGGCGTGACGGTACCGATCCGCTTCGACGGCGGCGATCTCGCCACCTTCACCGCCATCCGCCTTGATCCGGAGCCGAATTTCGAAGCCGAGGCACAAGGGATGCTGCCCGGCATAGGCGACCTCGGTCACCTGTTCCACGATTGCGTCTATGCCGGGTTCGATCAGCGCACCAGGACAAGCCAGTATTTCCACCTGACATCACGGGAACGCCAGTGTCTGAGCCTCGCGGCTTGCGGATTGACGGCCAAGCAGATCGCCAATGAAATCTGCCGCAGCGTGCCGACCGCGACGCTGCATCTCAACGCCGCCAGCCGCAAACTCGGCGCCCGCAACCGCTTCCACGCCATCGCCCTGGCGGCACACTACCGGTTGCTCGGGCCGATCAGCCAGGGCCAGGACCAATCCCGCCGGCAGCATCAGAACTAACGTTATTGCTAGCTGGTCGCTTGCCGGTCCGCCTCTATACCCTTTGCCACGAGCACCGCCGGAGACCGCTGATGAGCGGCCGCCGCCGAGCCAGCCAGGCAGAGGACACGATGGCCGAGCTTGCAATATCGGAAGGGTTCAGCGCCTACGGGCCATACAGGACCTGGTACCGCGTGACGGGAGACCTGGGGTCGGGCAGGCTGCCGCTGGTCGTTGCTCATGGTGGTCCCGGTTGCACCCACGACTATGTCGACAGCTTCAAGGACATTGCCGGCTTCGGCCGCGCGGTGGTCCACTACGACCAGATCGGCAATGGGCGATCCACCCATCTGCCGCACGAGGGCGGCGACTTCTGGACGGTCGAATGCTTCCTTGGCGACCGGGAGGCGCTGCGCGCCCATCTCGCCAGCCAGCAGCGTTACGCCCTGCGCGGGCAATCCGGGGGCGGCATGCGCGGCGCCGAGCATGCGGTGCGCCGGCCTGCGGGCCTCAAGGCACTGGTGCTCGCCAACTCGCTCGCCTCGATGAAGCTGTGGGTCGAAGGCGCGGGGCAACTGCGCGCGGAGCTGCCGGCAACGGTGCGACAGGCGCTCGATCGCCACGAAGCGGACGGGACGACGGACCATCCCGACTACCTCGCGGCGACCCGGGCATTCTACGACCGGCACGTCTGCCGCGTCGTGCCCTGGCCGGCGGAGGTGGCGCGCACCTTTGCCGCCATCGATGCCGATCCCACCGTCTACCGCACGATGAACGGCCCCAATGAATTCCACGTTGTCGGCACCATGCGCGACTGGACTGTTATCGATCGCCTGCCGCTGATCGAAGCGCCGACACTGGCCTTTCGCGGCCATTTCGATGAAGCCACGCCAGCCTGTGTCCAGCCCTTCCTCGACCATATTCCCACGGTCGAAGGCCATGTCTTCCCACTCTCGAGCCACATGCCGCATGTCGAGGAAAGGCAGGATTGCATGGCTGTCACCGAAGCGTTTCTGGCCCGCCATGACTAACCGCCGTTTTCGCGCGGTAGCGAACGTTGACAGGAGATCGACGGTTACTCGTCGTCGCCCACGCTATGCGCCTCCCGGCGCCAGTAGGCCGTGACCAGGTGCTGGTCGCGCGACAGACTCCATTGCTTGCGCACGATCTTGCGGATCTCCCGGAAATCGCCGAATTCGCATCCGGCCCAGACATAAAGGCCGTCGGCAAGCGCCATGTGGCTGCGTTCCCGCAAGGCGGCCGGCAGCAGGCCGGCGGTGCCGGCTTCACGGCCATGCCGGTAAAGCCAGGTGATGTCGATATTGTCGCCTTGCGCCAGCGCGATCCGGTCATCGGGGCCATCGACTTCGATCAGTGCTTCGGCGCGCGTTGACTGCGGCAGATGCTCGAGGATCCTGCCGATGGCGGGCAGCGCGGTGTCGTCGCCGAGCAGAAGCAGGGTCTGAGCTACCGGAGTATCGCCGCCGCCGGGTCCGATCATGCCGATGACGTCCCCCGCCTGTGCGTTTTGCGCAAAAGTGGCGGCGGGCGTGTCCTGGCCGGGGTGCAGCACGAAATCGACATCGAGCCAACTGCTTGCGGCATCCACCGCCCGGACGGTGTAGACCCGTACGGTCAGGGCATCCTCACCCGAGGGCCAGACAAGCAGCCCGTCGGCACCCATCTTGGGCCAGACCGGCCGCCGCCCATGCGGCGGCAGCAGCAGCCGCATGTGCAGGCCGCCATGGGTAAACCGAGCGAGATCCTTGCCGGCGAAGCGCAGGCGCTGCATATGCGCCGAGATCCGCGTCGACGCCAACACTGTGATCTCACGGAAGAAGACCGGCGTGCCGGCGTCTACGCCGTCGCCTTGCCAGCGCACTCCGCTGGCCGTGCCAAGATGTTCGGCGACATGGCCGGCGACCGTCATCTTCATGTAGGACAGGCAGGTTTCGTCCATCGCCGCGACACGGATCAGCATGCCATCATCCTCGAGCGTGGCGCTCAACGAGCCGTAATGGAGGCGAAGCTCCCACCGATGGGCAACGCCGGTTTCGATCTCGAATTCGCCGTGCTCGGCGCGCAGCCGCTCCATTGCCGATCTGGTTGCTTCATCGCTGATACGGGTTTGCGCGCTCAGTTGGTCCATCACCCAAGTCCTTCGAAACAGTTCGGGACAAGACGCCGGCGGCGCCTCGCCGCCCCGCCATGCCACAGCCACTCCGGTGTTTCCACCGAAACATGAATATTAGAGTCATATTTTCTCTGGAACGCTCTAGGAGCCGCTTGCTGCCGCAAGCCGTTCAGGAAGGAAATCGATGAACGCGCGCACCCTCGGCGACAAATGGCGACTGGAGGCCACAGAATCCGGAACTGGCCACGGCCAGGTCGGATGTGCTCATTCCTCTGCGCAACAAGGTGGGTTCAGAGCCAGGCCGAGCCGTCGTTCGCAGGCCGGCCGAATATCGACGCACCTCAATCCAGCCTGTGCATCAGGTCTTCATCCAGCCAGCGGCCGAAGAAATAGACCAGCTGCTTGTGCCACCACGGCCAGTCGTGGCTGACATCGCCGCCCCAATAATCGACCCAGGCGGGAATGGATTTGTCACGCAGGATCTGTTCCAGCTTGCGTGTTTCGACCAGCATCCGCTCTTCCCAGGCGCCCTGCCCGCAGCAGAAGATCAGCCGCAGCGCCTTCAGGCGGGCAAGCAGTTTCGGATCGACGATGCCGGGCAGATAGTCGAGCGGCGAATTGTAGAAGATGTCGCCTTCAAGCGCCTTGCCGAAAAAGTCGCCGGCCGAATAGACGCCCGACAGCGCGATAACGCCGCTGGCGAGTTCAGGAAAACGGAAGACGAAGTTCGACGAGTGGTAGCCGCCCATCGAGCAGCCCGAGAACAACGGCTTCAGCTTGCGTCCGCCATTGGCTTGCTCGGCTGTCGACAGGAATTCCGGCAGCGCCTCCTCGCGCACATAGCGGAAATAGGCCTCGTGGCGAGCGATACGATGCGCGGCGTCCGCATGATTGTCGAAGAAGGATTCCGAATCGACGCCGTCGACGGTGAACAGCTGGATGCGGCCGGTGTCGATGAACTCGGCCAGTGCGCCTACGCCGCCGGAATCCTCGAACTGGTAGAAGCGCCCCTGCGAGGTGGGAAACACCACCACCGGCCGGCCGGCGTGGCCGTAGCGCTTGAATTCCATGTCGCGGCCGAGCTTGCCCGAGAAATTCTTGTGATAGGAGATGTCCATCGGCTCACGCCTTTTCCGCGTGGATATAGGCGACCGCTTCGCGCAGCGCCGCTTCATCTTTCGAGCGCATCTGGTAGGCGTAATTTCCCATGGCGCGGCTGAAAACCTCTTCGATGGCCTGATGATGGACGATCTTGTCGCCATGGGCGGCTAACACGGCCTCATGGCTGTGCAAATAGTGGAGGCGTCGCTTGCGGCTGGCATAGGCGGTGAAATACTTGCCTTCATAGGGACCGCCTGCGGCATCCTTGACCACCATTTCGGCCCATGCGGCATAGACGTCGATGTCGAAGGTATAGTTGATCGCATCGGTCATCCAGGCCCCGGGCGGGCGCATGTTGACCTCCAGCGCGATGACCCGGTCGTCCTTGGTCTCGAACAACTCGATGTGGAAGAAGCGCTCTCGCACGTCGAACGCTTTCAGGATCTTGCGGCCGGCCTCCTCGACTGCCGGGCTGATCCTGGGAAAGCAAACGTAGCTCATATGGCGATCGTTGTTGACCACCTCCATGACGCTCTGGTCGTAACGATGGCTCGCAGCCAGCACCACCTCGCCGTCGCGATTGACCAGCCCGTCGAAGGTCACCACCAGCCCCTCGATGAACTGCTCCATGACGAACGTCACGTCCTCGGGCTTGTCCCTGAAGAACTGGTCGAGCTCCCTGGCGTTGGAGATCTTGAAGGTGTTCGAGGCGCCCGAACCGCTGTCAGGCTTGACCACCACCGCATAGCCGACGCGGCGGATGAAGGTCATGGCCCCAGCGCGGTCGGAGCATTTGCGCTGCGCTATGGTGTCGACACCGCTCTTGCGGAAGAAAGCACGCATGCGGCTCTTGCGCTTCAAATTCTTCACGAAATCGAGCTTGGTGCCATAGATGTTGAAGTCGGTGCGGATGTTGGCTTCTAGCTCCAGCCAATGTTCGTTGAGCGATTCGAAACGGTCGATGCGGCCCCATTTGTGGATGAAATGGCCCATCGCCCGGAACACCGGATCGTAGTCTTCCATGTCGGCGACACGGTAATATTCCGAAAGCGCCGCCTTCAGCTTGGCGTCGAGTGCCTCATAGGGTGCGTCGCCGATGCCCAGCACCCTTGCTCCAGCCTTCTTCAAACGGTCGCAGAAATCCGCGCCATTGGCGGGAAAATGCGGCGAGAAGAACACGAAATTCATGGATGACCCCTCCCAGCGACAGGACATCGCAACCCCGTCGACGCCCAAGTCTGGCGCATTTGCCGCGCCTGGGGAAGAGCACGTGCGTTAGAGATTCCCCCCGCCATGCCAGGGCAACGAACTCGGGTTAACGGGTTCCTTCGGCGCCTTCGCCGGCGCGTAGGCTGACGGAAACGAAAAACCCGCCTGCGCGGCGGGTCACTGGCGCAAATCAGCACCATACGCAAATATGTACCATAGCTGAGGTCACGAAATCAAGAAAAAATTCCTATCTGCTACCGGCACAAAAGCTGCCGACACCGCCGAACTGGCTGTCGTCAGGTCTTTTGTCAACTTGAGTTCGGAGCCTACCCCCATGCGGTCCCACTTGCCTCCCACAAGCTGCTCCTATATGAGATCAGCCATGAACACGCGCGCCATCAACGCTTCCCGTCCGACCGGTTTTTCCGGCGAGGCCGTGCGCGCGCTGGCTTCGACCCTGCTTCTTCTTGGCCTTATCGGCGATCGCCGGGTTCGCTGAAGGAGCGCCCGGCGGTCGAACCGCCGCGCAAGCGCATGCTCCTTGGCAATCACATCAAGCGAACGAAATTCTGGTAAAGGCGCCGCTCGCCATCAATCCACCTGAGGGTGGAACCATGAGCCGCCGGGAGAAAAGACGATGAACGCACGAGAAGAGATCCGTTCCGATGCCGCGGTAGCCGGCAAGGATGCGGAAAGAAGCATCCAGAACAGAGGCATGCCTGACGCGGCCCGCAAATACCAGCCCTATCCGACCGTCGGCCTCACCGACCGCACCTGGCCCTCGAAGGTCATCGACAAGGCGCCGATCTGGTGTTCGGTCGACCTGCGCGACGGCAACCAGGCGCTGATCGACCCGATGGGCCACGAGCGCAAGGCGCGCATGTTCGGCCTGCTGCTCGACATGGGCTTCAAGGAGATCGAGATCGGCTTCCCGTCGGCCTCGCAGACCGATTTCGACTTTGCCCGCTGGTGCATCGAGCAAGGCAACGCACCCGCCGACGTCTCGCTGCAGGTGCTGGTGCAGTGCCGGCCCGAACTGATTACCCGCACCTTCGAGGCGCTGAAGGGCGCCACCAACCCGATCGTCCATTTCTACAATTCGACCAGCGAATTGCAGCGCCGCGTCGTCTTCGAAAAAGACGTCGGCGGCATCAAGCGCATCGCCACCGATGCGGCCAAGATGATCACCGACATGGCGGCCAAGGCCGGCGGCGGGTTTCGCTTCGAATATTCGCCGGAGAGTTTTACCGGCACCGAACTCGAAGTGGCGCTGGAGATCTGCAACGCCGTCACCGAGATCGTCAGGCCGACGCCGGATAACAAGCTGATCGTCAACCTGCCGTCGACGGTCGAGATGTCGACACCCAACATCTATGCCGACCGCATCGAATGGATGTGCCGCAACCTCGACAACCGGGAGAACCTGCTGGTCTCGCTGCATCCGCACAATGACCGCGGCACCGGCATCGCCACCACCGAACTCGGCCTGATGGCCGGCGCCGACCGCGTCGAGGGCACGCTGTTCGGCAATGGCGAGCGCACCGGCAATGTCGACATCGTCACGCTGGCGCTCAACATGTACACGCAAGGAGTCGATCCCGGGATCGACTGTTCCGACATCAACCGGATGAAGGATGTCTACGAATATTCGAACCAGTTGAAGATCCCCGAGCGCCATCCCTATGTCGGGGAACTCGTCTACACCGCCTTTTCCGGGTCGCACCAGGATGCCATCAACAAGGGCATGAAGGCGTTGAAGAAGGCCAACACGAGCCTGTGGGAAGTGCCCTATCTGCCGATCGATCCGGCCGATGTCGGACGCAGCTATGAAGCCATCATCCGCATCAACTCGCAGTCCGGCAAGGGCGGCATCGCCTATGTGCTGCAGGCCGATTACGGCCTCAACCTGCCGCGCAATCTGCAGATCGAATTCAGCCAGGAAATCCAGGCGATCACCGATGCCGAGGGCAAGGAAGTGCCGGTAAGGCGCATCTACGAACGCTTTCTCGAGACCTATGTCGATCAACCCGGCGCGCGGTTGAAATTCCTCGATCACCACACCTATCCCAGCACCGAAATCAAGGGCCGGCGCGTTGTCGAGGCTGTCATCCTCGACAATGGCAAGGAAGTGACGATATCGGGCACCGGCACCGGTCCGATCGACGGCTTCGTCGATGCGCTCTCGCGCCATCTCGGCGTCGAGATGTCGGTGCTCGACTATTCCGAGCACTCGCTGCAGCGCGGTTCGAACGCGTCGGCCATTTCCTATGTCGAGATGGAATATCCTGACGGTAAGCTCTTCGGCGCTGGCATCAACACCAACATCGTCGCCGCCTCGCTGGAAGCGGTGATGTCCGCCGCCAACCGGATCATTGGCAAAAAAGCCGGCTGACGCACGACCAGAGCAGATCGGGACCGCCGCAAGCTGGTGATCGGTTCCGATCTTTCGGGACATTAACCACCGAACAATTATCCGGTGGGGTACGTGATCACATAATGGTTGTATACTTGTGTGGCGGTGCGGGACCTATATGATCGCGCCTCAACCTGTGCCGACTTCGAGAGGATCGACACTTGCAGCATGCCACGCCTGCCGCCCCCGCAGTGCGCGAGACACTTGAGCGACTGCTTGCCAGCCAAACGTTCGGACGATCCGAACGTGCGCGCAAGCTGCTTCGTTATCTTGTCGAACGTGAACAAGCCGGAGAAGCCGACAGGCTCAAAGGCTTCTCCATCGCCATGGATGTTTTCGGCAAGGATGGCGATTTCGATCCGTCCACCGATGCCGTCGTGCGGGTGCAGGCAGGTAGACTGCGCGAGCTTCTGCAGCACTATTTTGCCAATGAGGGCGTTGCCGAGCCTGTCCGCATCGCCATTCCGCGCGGCGGCTATGTTCCTGCCTATGAATTGAACGCCATAAGGCTGCCGGATCTGAAGCAGGACGGCGCTGCATCCGCCGACCGGCCCGACGACACCAGTGTGCCGGATGCGGCATTGCTGGCTTCCGAGACGCCATCACCCACGCCCTTGGTGGTACGCCATCTCCGCTTCTTCTGGATGGCGATGGTCCTGGTCATCGCCATGCTGTGCATACTGATCCTTCGTCAGGGCAGCAGTGCCTTGCTGGCAGGCGGCGACATGTCGGCAACGATCGAGACCGCCGGCACAACCGGAAGCATCGCGTCATCGGCAATGGCTGACGCCCTGCCGCAAGTCTATATCGGCCTCAAGGCTGAAGGCGCGTACGCCAACCGTGTCGCCGCATCGCTGCGTGCGGGCCTGAGCGGCTTCGATACGATCGACTTCATCGGACGCGATGCCATCGCCGATTCGGACGACGATGCCACAAGCTTCATATTCGATATCCTGCCCGGTGCCGGCACCGGCGACATCACAATCGAACTGCAAAGCGTGGCGTCCGGACGAGTGCTTCTTTCGCGCAATCTGACCACTGCCGACAGCACTCCTGCGGCGATCGAAGACCGTATCGCAGACATGCTGAGTTCAGCGCTTCCCGCCTCGGGCACGATCTATAACTATATCGAGCAGACCAGTACGCCAAATGGCCTGACGCAATGTCTGCTGCTCAACGACAAATATTATCTCGACCAGAACGCCAGGACGCATGAGACTGCCTATCGCTGCCTCGAGAAGCTGGCCAATGGCGGCACGAAATCGTCCCTCGTCTATTCGGAACTGGCCTCCCTTCATCTCGAGGCGGTCTCCGATCACTATGCCTATCCGCCCAATGCGACGATCGAGAAGGCGGTGGAGTTTGCCCATCGCGGCGTGCAAATGGGACCGACCAGCCCCTATGCGCATCGCTCCTACGGCTATGTCAGTTCGCGCCTCGGCAATACGGACGAAGCGATCCGCTGGATGCGCAAGGCCTATGAACTCAATCCGTATGATCTCGGCATGGCCGCCGCGTATGGCTACGGACTGATCTTCGCCGGCCGATACGCGGAGGGAACGCCGATCCTTGACCATGCGGCAGAGACCTTCAGCGGGCACTCGACATGGTGGGACTACGGGGTGTTCGTTGGCGAGTTCATGCTGGGCGACATGAACAAAGCCATCGCGGCCAGCATGGCATTGAGAACGACGGCAACGAAATCGCACTATCTGGCGGCGCGGCTGATCGGCGCCAAGGCCGCCGGACAGGACCATCTAGTGAGCACTTTGCTGAATCAACTGACCACCGAGTTCCCAAAATTTGCCGCCGATCCGCGCGCGACCTTTGTCGAGCGGAAATATCCGGCTGACCTGACCGACCGGCTGGTCCAGGCGCTGCGCGCTGCCGGGCTTGGCAACCCAAGCTGACACCAATCGACATCCGCAGGCCGGGCGCGCCACGTCCTAATAGTGGATTTCCTGTGCTCCAATCGCCGCTGCGGGTTGGTCGCCGAAGTCTGTCCGCGACCGTACAAATCGCGAAAATTTTACTGGCTTCGTGTTGACTAGGAGCAATCCAGTCACAATTGGTGTTCCGCATCCTGATAACAGCAAAAAAATCAGCATTCATGACCGCATCGCTTTTTGTCGCCGAACAGGGTGCTGGCTCGAAGGCCATTGTCCTGCTGCATGGTTTCGGCGGTTGCCACGATGTCTGGCGCGAGGTGATTTCCTCCCTGATGCCTGCCACCCGCACGCTGGCCTATGATCTGCCGGGGCATGGGCTGTCGCTCGATTTTCCGTCGGCCGGTCCGGCCAAGGTGGCGGCAAGGGCCGTGCTCGCCGATCTCTCGCAGCGTCGCCTGAGGCGCTTTCATCTCGTGGGCCATTCGATGGGCGGTGCGGTGGCAGCGCTGATGGCGCAGGCCGAGCCCGAAAAAGTCGCCTCGCTGACGCTTCTGGCGCCGGGCGGTATTGGCCCGGAGATCAACGGACCACTGTTGCGTCGCTATGCCGGTGCAGCGGATCGGTCCGAGATCCGGGCCTGCCTCGTCGCCATGTCGGGACCATCAGCCCGGCCGCTCGATCACATCGTGGACACCCTCTGGGAAATGCGTAGGCGAGCCGGCCAGTTGGAAAAACTCATCGAGATCGCAGCCGCCATGACCAAGGACGATCGCCAAGGCGTTATCCCGCATGATCGCCTCGGCGGGCTGAAGATGCCGGTGATGGTAGCTTGGGGAACGGACGACGCGGTGCTGCCCTTTGCCCAGGCGGATGATCTGCCGGCGCATTTTCATGTGCACCATGTGCTGGAGGCCGGCCATATGCTGGCCGAGGAAGCCCCCGACCTCGTCGCCGAGATTATTCGCCGCAACACCAACCGCCACGCCGCGTCGCGTCGCCAGAAATTCGCCGCAGCGGCCAGCTGATCTTTTTCGCGCACGATAGGCTTCGTCCGCGCCTCAATGCCGTCCATCTCGCCAGTGCATTTTGCCGGCGGCTGTGTTAACCCCGTGTTAACCAAACCCGCGAGGCAAACGCCGATGAAGGAAGCAGGCGAGAAGACCATCGATCAGTCGAATAAACTATCCGATGCCATCCGCGACGTGAAAAATGCCTTCGCCGACCGCGATGACGTCGTCGTCGATATGCGCGAGGCGCATCGCATGCGCCTTGACCTGCTTGCAGCCGAGCTGGCGCCGGTTTTTGCGGATGTCCCGGCCGACATGGACAATTTCGACTTTGTCGTCTCGTCCGGCCTGCAGCCGCGCCTGTGGATCGACGCCGTCAGCCATGTTGCCATGGGACGCGACCGCCGCACCTATCGCTTCCTCAAGGACACCCGTATCGGCCGGATGGTGCTTGCCGAATCGACCGAGATGAAGACGGCTGCCGATGCCGTGACGCGCTATGTCGCCGAGCGCATCGTCGAGCGTCAGAGGATGATGGAAGGTGGGGTCGAGCCGGCTGTCGCCGGCATGAAACGGGCCGATGTAGCGGAAGCCGAACCGCCGCTGCGCGCAGCGACGAGCGGCAACGGCTGGTCGACCTTTCTGTCCGGGCTTGGCCTGATCGCCGCCGGTGCCCTGGTCGGCCTGGTGGTGTCGGTCGTCTTGTTGTGGGACCGTCTCGTCAGCATGATTGTCAGCTTGCGGCCATAACGGCTCCGGGCTCCGCGCCAAGCTCAAGCGTCTGCAGATCGGATGGCGGTATGGACGGCCCGGTCAGGCCGCGCCGCGTCAACCGGATCCGCCAATTGCCCTTTTCGCCGTCGATGTCGAACAGATTGTACTGCGCCGCCGGGGGCTTGCCGCCCGGTGCCTGGCCTGCGGCAGCAACGCCGACCGCCGGGATCCTGACGCCTCGACCGCCGATGAAGAACAGCGACGGCAGATGCGAATGGCCGTGCAGGACAAGTTCGGCGCCATGGCGCCGAATGATCTTGTGAAAGCGGGCGATGCCGAACAGCCGCTTGTGCTGCGGGACCGCGCCACGCACCGGCGGATGGTGGATCATGATGGCGCGAAACAGCCCCTGTCGGCCCGTGGCATCAAGCAGCTTACGGAGCCGCTCCGCCTGGCCTTCCATGAAGAAGCCGTTGGCCATGAAGGGTGCTGTGGCGCGCGCCGTCGAGACGCCGATCAGCGCGACGTCGCCGCGCACCCGCAGATAGGGAAACGCGTTGCGGTCGACGGGCGTGTTGATGCCGTCGCCACTCATCCACGCCGCCCAGGATCGGCAGACCTTGTCGAAGGCGCCCGGTACGTAGGCGTCGTGGTTACCCGGAACGACCGAAACGTCATGCGGCGGCCCCAGCGTCTCCAGCCAATGCCTGGCCATCTCGATTTCGCCGTCGAGCGCCAGATTGACCAGGTCGCCAGTGACGGCGAGGTGGTCAGGCGTGTTCGCCTTGATGTCGGCGACGATCGTGTCGATGACGGCGTCATGCATGTGGCGGCGGCGGTTGCGCTGCCAGTTGACATAGCCAAGCACGCGCTTGGACGCGAGATCGCGATAGGATACATCGGGGAGCGGCCCCAGATGGACATCGGAAATATGCGCGAGCCTGAACATTTCTCCTTCATATGCGAGGCGCGCCCCGCTTTCCACCTGCGGTTTGGCTGGTGATGAGGAGAGATCCCGAGAAGGCCTTTCGCCAGACTGGCTGGGCGGGTCTGAGGGCCAGGCTGTTCCATCTCTATTTCGTGCTGCGGCGCCCTATGACGCTTGGGGTGCGCGGCCTGGTCCACGACACCGCGTCCAATTCCGTCTTCCTCATTCGCCACACCTATGTTCCGGGCTGGCAGCTTCCCGGCGGCGGTGTCGAAGTAGGCGAGACGCTTGCCGAGGCGCTTGCACGTGAGCTAGCCGAGGAGGGCAACATCGCGCTGACCGCCCCGCCGGTGTTCAAATCCATGCATTTCAACCGCCACGCCAGCCGGCGCGACCATGTCGGCTTCTACGTCATCGAACGCTTCAGCCAGACGGCACCCAAACTTCCGGACCACGAGATCGCCGAAGCCGGCTTCTTCCCGCTCGATCGCCTGCCGCAAGGAACGACACCTGCAACGCTGCGCCGGATCGCCGAGGTTTTTGGCGGCGAGCAGCCCTCGCCCCACTGGTAGATCAGGCCGCCGCCTTGCTGAACCGCGTCCGGTCATGCCGTGCGCCATAATCCAGTTTCGGCCCGACAGGCACGATCCGCGTTGGATTGATCGTTTCGTGGCTGCCGTAATAGTGCGCCTTGATGTGGTGCAGGTTCACGGTCTCTGCGACACCAGGCACCTGGTAAAGATCGCGCAGATAATTCGACAGGTTTGGGTAGTCGGCTATGCGACGCAGATTGCATTTGAAATGGCCGACATAGACCGGGTCGAAGCGCACCAGCGTGGTGAATAGCCGCCAATCAGCTTCCGTGAGGCGATCGTCGACGAGATAGCGTTGCTTCGACAGCCGGCCTTCCAGCGCATCGAGCGCAGAGAACAGCTCTCCGAATGCTTCCTCATAAGCGGCCTGCGTGGTGGCGAAGCCGGCGCGATAGACCCCGTTGTTGATTGCGGGATAGACCAGTGCATTGACCTTGTCGATTTCGCCGCGCAGCGCGTGCGGATAGAAATCGAGGCCGGCATCACCCCATTCGTCGAAGGCTGAATTCAGCATCCGGATGATTTCGGAAGATTCGTTGGAGACGATGGTCTGCTCCCTCTTGTCCCACAACACCGGCACCGTCACCCGGCCTGAATAGGTGGGATCGGCCCTGGTATAGATCTGGTGCAGGAAGTCGAGGCCGTAAAGCGTGTCGCCAGTGGCGCCGTCCTGTGCCAGGAACGTCCATCCATTGGCGCCCATGAAATGATGCACCACCGACACCGATATGACGTCTTGCAGCTTCTTCAATGCGCGAAAAATCAACGTCCGGTGCGCCCACGGACAGGCAAGCGAGACATAGAGATGATAGCGGCCGGGCTCAGCCTTGAAGCCGCGCGTTCGGCCTGCGGCCGGCGCCCCGTCAACGGTGATCCAGTCGCGCCATTGCGATTGCGTCCGCACGAACCTGCCGCCGTTGTCCGTCGTATACCGACGATCCTGCCACTTGCCTTCGACCAGCAATCCCATGCAAATCTCCTTGTCTCTCGCCATTGCATGTAGGCACAGGGTTGCCCCATCTAAGACGTCAGGTGCTGAACAGACCGTCACTTGGCCGAAACTGCGGACAGAAACGGCCGATTGCAGCGGCGGGAAATTGGTGCTAGCGGACAATCCGCATGTTCGACGTTGCTTTAATCCGGTTTGACCGACGACGAAAGGGCGCCCGCGCTTGATGAAGCGCTGACTGGCGCATGCTGCCGTTTGCAGCAAACCTTTCCTCATTCTACCGGATCGCAAAGACCATGAGCCTTGCCGACGTGAAATACCTGCCGGAAACCCCGGCGCACAACCCCCAGATCGAAGCCATCAACGACGAAGCCTTCGGGCCCGGCCGCTTTGTGCTAGCCGCCTACAAGATCCGCGAAGCCGGAGGGCACGAACGCTCGTTGTCCTTTGTCGCCGTCGACGGCGACATTGTCGTCGCCTCGGTGCGCATGACCCGCATCGCCGCCGGCGCCGGTCGCGCGCTGATGCTCGGGCCGCTTGCGGTGCGGCCGGCCTTCAAGAATCTCGGCATCGGCCGCCGACTGGTGGCGATTGCGCTGGAGGCCGCCGCGAAGACCGGTGCGCCCGCGGTCATGCTGGTCGGGGACGAGCCCTACTATGGGCCGCTCGGCTTCAAACGGATCCCACGCGGTCAGATTTCGATGCCGCGCCCTGTCGATCTTGACCGGTTGCTGTCGCACGAGATCGTGCCGGGCGCGGTGGCCAGGCTCTCGGGCGAGGTCTGCCACGCCGATCAGGCCAGGATTGCCGCGCTCGCGGCGATGGCTTGACCTTCCCCATCGATCTGGCGCCTGATCCGTCCCACTGTTCCTGAGATAAAAAGGATGACGTCATGAACCCGAACGGCCAGATCGCGATCGTTACCGGTGGCGGCTCCGGCCTTGGCGAGGCAACGGCGCGCGCGCTGGCTGCCAAGGGCGCCCGCGTCGCCATCTTCGACGTCGGTATCGACCGCGCTACGATGGTCGCGGCCGAGATCGGTGGCATTGCCGTGCAGTGCGATGTCAGCAGCGCCGACAGTGGGACCGCGGCATTCATCGACGTCGCCGATCGACTTGGCGAGCCGCGGATCCTAGTCAATTGCGCCGGCATCGCCATCGGCGTGAAGACGATCGGCAAGGATGGTCCCCATCCCCTCGATCAGTACCGCAAGGTGATCGAGGTCAATCTGATCGGCACGTTCAACATGATCCGCCTCGTCGCCGAGCGCGCCTCAAAGCTCGAGTCGCTGCAAGGCGGCGAGCGCGGCGTCATCGTCAACACCGCCTCTGTCGCTGCCTATGATGGCCAGATCGGCCAGGCAGCCTATGCAGCCTCCAAGGGCGGCGTCGTCGGCATGACGCTGCCGGTGGCGCGCGATCTTGCCCGTTCCGGCATCCGCGTCTGCACCATCGCGCCCGGCATCTTCAAGACGCCGATGATGGCCGGCATGCCGCAAGAGGTGCAGGATTCGCTGGGCGCCGCCGTGCCCTTTCCGTCGCGCCTGGGCGAACCATCCGAATATGCCGCTCTCGCCCTGCACATCATCGAAAATCAGATGCTGAACGGCGAGACCATCCGTCTCGACGGCGCCATCCGCATGGCGCCGAAATAGACGGACATGAGCACCGGCCCGTCCGCTGCCGGCAAGACCGGCCCGCTTGTCGGGCTGAAGGTGATCGAGATGGCCGGGCTGGGCCCCGTGCCGCTGGCCGGCCTGATGCTGTCGGAGATGGGCGCCGAAGTGCTGCGCATCGAACGGGCGGGGATCAGCCAACCGCCCCTGTCGCTCCCGGATGAGTACAACATCGATCGCCATGGCCGCGCCATACTGCGTCTCGACCTGAAGCGCCGGGATGGCGCCGATCTGATGCTACGTCTTGCCGAAAAGGCGGACGTGTTGCTCGAAGGATTTCGCCCCGGTGTCATGGAACGGCTTGGCCTCGGCCCGGAAGCGATGCTGGCGCGCAACCCGGGGCTGATTTACGGCCGCACGACCGGCTTCGGCCAGGACGGCCCGCTCGCCGGCCGCGCCGGCCACGACATCACCTATCTCGCCTATTGCGGCGTGCTGCACGCGATCGGCCACGCCGACAGCCGCCCCGTCCCGCCGCTCAACCTGGTCGCCGACTATGGCGGTGGTGCCATGATGCTGGTTTCCGGTTTGCTGGCTTCCCTGTTCCAACGCTCGCGCACGGGCAGGGGCGAGGTCGTCGACGCCGCGATGGTCGAAGGCGCCTCGATGCTGGCGGCGCCCTTGCACGCTTTCACCGCGGCCGGGTTGTGGAGCGAAAATCGCGGCGCGAACCTGCTCGATTCCGGCGCACCCTTCTACGACACCTATGAGACATCAGACGGACGCCATATCGCTGTCGGTTGCCTCGAGCCGCAATTCTTCGCCGAATTCGCCAGACTGCTGCCTCTCGACGACCACTTTGTGTCCGGTCAGTACGACAAGACACTGTGGCCGCCGATGCGCGCGGCCATCGCCGATCGGGTACGGCAGAAATCGCGCGACGACTGGGACCTGCTGTTTGCCCAAACCGACGCCTGCGTTGCCCCTGTCCTGTCGCTGCACGAGGCCAAGCAGCACCCACACAATCGGGCGCGCAACGCCTTTGTGATCGCGGGCACACTTGAGCGCCCTGCCCCGGCGCCGCGTTTTTCCGGCTCACAGCCGACACCGGCGACCAAGCCTGCCGACAGCGATCTCGCCCCGTCGACGGTGCTGGCACGTTTCGGGTTTTCGAAAAACGAGATCGACGACCTTGTCAAATCCGGTTTGTTCGACAGATAATTGGAGAAAGAGAATCCACTTATTGCGGTGATGCCATGGACGAGCCGAAGAAGGGCGTGATCTGCGAGACGGACGCCGAAGCGATCCGGTTGGCGAAGACGCTTCTGCGCAACGCCCGCTTTGGCGCGCTGGCGGTGATCGAACCGCAAACCGGCTCGCCGCTGGCCAGTCGGGTCGGTGTGGCCACCGACATCGATGGCGCGCCGCTGATCCTAGTGTCGATGCTCTCGGCGCACACCGGCGCCATGCTTGCCGATCCGCGCTGCTCCCTTTTGCTTGGCGAACCCGGCAAGGGCGACCCGCTGGCGCACCCGCGCCTGACACTGGTCTGCAAGGCGGCACGGCTCGAGCACGGATCAAGCCAACACGCCCGCGCTGAGCGCCGTTATCTCAACCGCAATCCCAAGGCGAAACTTTATGCCGGTCTTGGCGACTTTTCGATCTTTCGCCTCGAGCCGCAACGCGCCAGCCTCAACGGAGGTTTCGGCAAGGCCTATCATCTCGACCAGTCGGATCTGCTCACCAGCGGGCCGATCGTCGAGGAACTGGCGGCGAGCGAGCAATCCGCGATCGATCACATGAACGCCGACCATCTTGACGCGATCGCCGTGTATGCCCGGCATTTCGCGACAGCATCCGGCAACGGCTGGACCATCACCGGTTTCGATGCCGATGGTATGGATCTGATGTCGGGCGATCATGTTTGCCGGGTCTTCTTCCCACAACCATTGGCCGCAGCGCGCGAACTACGACACGTTCTGGTCGAAATGGCCAAGGTTGGCCGGGCCTCGGCCGATACCGGGACTGGCCTTAATTTTGCTTGATTGAAAGCAACACTTGAGATTTAACTGAAATGCTCTACCTTTTGTTGGTGACGCTGAATCGCCAGCGCCGGTTCACAAGTGAGTTTATGGAATCAGACGCCATCGCCCCCATGGCGTCGGGATGAACAAGAAGCATGGGGCATCAATGGTCTCGACAAAGCTAATCGTCAACGCGGAATCTGCGGCCGAATTTCTCATGCTGATGGGCAATGAGAAGCGGCTGTTGATCATGAGCTATCTTGCCGACGGTGAAATGTCGGTCGGCGCCATCGCCGAGAAGGTGATGCTCAGTCAATCGGCACTATCCCAGCACCTGGCCAAGTTGCGCGCGCTCGACCTCGTCGACACCCGCCGTGACCGCCAGATGATTTATTATTCCTGCAAATCCGACGCCGTGCGCGAACTGCTTGTCATGCTGGACGGCATTTTCGGCAGCGGCAAGGATGACTTGTCCCAGATGGCGCACCGTTTGCGCCGTGCGGGAACCTGACCGTGCTGTAGCCGCTGACCTCGTCGGCGATTTCAGAGCAACCTGCGCCCATCCGGGCGCATGGAGCTGGCTGACCGTCTCGAATTGTGCTTTCCAAACCAAAGGCTAGCGTAGCGAAATCGGTCTGGATTTCCGGCCGATTCGATGGCCGCGAGGAACGCATGGATCCCATTCGCATCGACGACCCGCAAGATCCGCGGGTCGCTGCCTATCTCGACATCCGCGAGCGCGATCTCGCCGGCCGGCAGGGCCGCTTCGTCGCCGAAGGCAAGGTGGTGCTGGACCTGCTGCTCTCGGCCGGACGTTTTGGCGCCGAATCGGTTCTGGTTCTGGAGAACCGGCTGGCCGGCCTCGGCGACATTCTGCGCAAGGCGCCGGCCGACCTTCCGGTCTATGTCGCCACCGGCACGGTGATGGACGCAATCGCCGGATTTCACATGCATCGGGGCATCCTGGCCATAGGCCGCAAGGGGACGCCCCAGTCTGCCGAGGCCCTTGTGGATGCCCTGCCGGCCGGGGCGCTTGTCGTGGTGCTCGTCGGCATCGCCAATCATGACAATATAGGTTCGATCTTCCGCAACGCCGCCGCCTTTGGTGCCGACGCCATACTGCTGGATGAGACATGCTGCAATCCGCTCTACCGCAAGGCGATCCGCGTTTCGGTCGGCGCCGCGCTCAAGATCCCTTTCGCATCGTTCACCGACGCCGCCGGCTTCACGGCAATGCTCGCCAGGCAGAACTTCGAACAATTCGCACTGACGCCGCGCGGACAGACCGACATCCGCGATGCGCAACGGAGCGAACGCCTGGCGCTCTATCTTGGCACTGAGGGCGAAGGCTTGCCGGAAAGCCTGCTCGCGCGCTTGCACACCGTGCGGATCACCATGTCGGAAGGTTTCGACAGCCTGAATGTCGCAGCCGCATCAGCCATCGCTCTGCATCATTTTTCGGCAAAAGAGACCTGATTTCAACTTGTCGCGTCAGCCTTCTGCAGCGCCCGCACGCGGTCGGCAAGACTGCGGTTGCCGGAGCGTACATCCGAAGGGGCCGCCAAGGCCTTGGCGATCGGCGAACCAGGCCCCTCGAGCTTGGCCGTCAGGTAGACGACCTCCGCCGCGAGTTCGTTCATCTGCTCGCGCAGGGCGGAGCTGCCGTCCGCGGGATTGGACGCGGACAGCGCCGTGAGATCCGCCTTCAGACGCTTGTTCTCGAGCGCCAGCGCCGTCAGCCTCGCCTCTAGGCGCTCCCGGTCGCTGTCAAGCTTGGCGATTGCTTTGTCGAGGTCGTCGCTCTTGGCGGTTTCGCCGGCCTTGCCGACCAGCCGCAAGCCCGGTTCGCTGTCTTCGGCTTTCGATTTTTCGCGCATGCGCGCCAGTTCCTTTTCGCGGCGGTCAAGCTTGTCCTCGCGGTCGGCAAGTGTCGCCAGCAGCCGTTCGACCTTCTTGTCGAGCTCAGCGGTCCTTTTCTTCTCGGCTTTCAGGGCTTCGCGTGCTGCCTTGCTTTCGGCCGCGATCTCCTGGCCGCGCCTGTCCGCCTCCTTGCGCTGACCGCGCAGCAGCGCAATGTCGCTGGCGAGTTTCTGCATTTCGGATTCGCGCGCGACGAGCTCGATCTGCCGGCTGCTGGAGGAAAAACTGGCGTCGTCATACATCTGCTCCAGTTTTTCCAGCTCGAGCGCGCGTTTTTCCAGCTTGCGTTCGGTTTCCTTGAGTCGCTCCGAAAGCTGCTGCAACTCGCTCTCGCGTTGATGCAACGCCTCGTTCTTGGCGCCGAGTTCAGTCAGCGCCTGGTTCTTGTCCATGCGCTCGACCGCCAGCCCCTTCAGGGCCTCGCGACCGCGATTGATCTCCACGAGTTGTTCAGCTGCCTTCTCGCGCAACGTCTTGGCGATGATTTCGAGGCGGCGTGTCGACATGGCGTACTCGGCGCGGATGCGATCCTTGTCCGCCTGGATTTCGGTTTGCGTCAGAGGGATCGAGGCTTCGATACGTTTTCGCGTCAGGGTGACGGCGCGACGCCATATGGCCGGAGCCACCATAAGCGCCAGAAAGCCGGCGCAGAGAAAGCCGAGGACGAAGAACAGGACCGACTGGACCAAGTGACTACCCGTTGTGGACGGCAACCATCAAACCAATGCATGTCGCCCAAACGTGGGAACCGGTTTTGGGAACCGACATGCAACAAGATAAAACAAAAGCGCCTCCAGCGCTTTTGACTGTGCCACGTTGACATGGCGGAAATCCAGCGTTGCGGCAAGGGTCTGCCGCAACGTTACCGGTTTTACGCATGTCGCCCAAAGCGGCCCCGGTTTTGGGAGAACGACATGCATAAAGCCAAAGAATAGGCTCAGAAAGGATTCCAGGTGGCGCGCTCGGTAAGCTTCAGATAGCCGAGATTGATGCCGAGCCGAGCACCGACGCCGGTACGGATCGGCACCAGCAGCACATTGTTGTTCTTCAGGACGTTGAAACCGACGCCTGCCACCACATAGGCCGAACCGGCGACGCCGCCATAGCGGTTGTAGAGACTGCCCACATCATCGAGATTGTAGACCAACATCATCACCCGCGACCCTTCGCCGCCGAAATCCCAGCCGAGCGACGGGCCTTGCCAGAATACTTTGTGATCGCCGGCATTCTTGGTGTAGAGCGTGCCTTCGCCATAGGTCAGGCCGCCGATCAGCGCGCCCGAGCCCTCTTCGCCCAGCAGATAGCCATTGGGCAGGCCGTAGGAAGCAAAGATCTTCTCGATGACCGTGGCGAGCCCGCCCGATGTCGCGCCGAAAAACTTGTGACCGGAATCGACAATCTCCTGAGCGGTATATTCCTGGGCCCGCAGGGCCGAAGTCGAGAAAACGAGAACGCCCATCAGCGCAATCGCCATTGAGATGACACGGACAAAAGTCCGGTCGCGGACGCGGAAAAAATTGCGGCCATAGAATCGGGAAAACATGCTTCCAATCTCCGTCAGGGAGCACTTTCGCCGACGCCTCGCACCCCGTACGGCTCTTTTAGCCGGCCGTTAGGGGTAACTGTTACGGGCAAACTATGCCGTAATCCTTTTTCAACCATTAAGCTCCCACATGAACATGGCGGTTCAAAGGCTGTTTGGGGTCGCTCAAGTGGGGTCGGCAGCCTGTGTGAACGCCATTTGCCATAACCACAATTTGGATTTGTTGCTGCACGCACGGGCGCTGTGTATTCAGAAAGTCCGAGGAGAGAGCGTGATTCGTGCGGGCAGGCGACGATCGATCGCTCGGCCGTGAGGTATAAAATTTTGCAGGGATTTTCGCCGATGTCCGATCTGTTCACCCTTTCCGCGCCCGACCTGGCAGCGCTGTTGTGCAGCCGGGTCTGCCACGACATCATTTCGCCGGTCGGCGCGATCAACAACGGGCTCGAACTGCTCGACGAAGGCGGTGCCGACGAAGACGCCATGAAGTTGATCCGTCAGAGTGCCCGCAACGCTTCGGCCCGCCTGCAGTTCGCCCGCATCGCCTTCGGTGCCGCCGGCTCGGCCGGCATGCTGATCGATACCGGCGATGCCGAAGCGGTCGCTTTCGCCTTCCTCAAGAACGAGAAACCGGAACTGACCTGGAACGGAACCCGTGCGCTGCTGCCCAAGAACAAGGTCAAGCTGCTGCTCAACCTGATCCTCGTCGCCAACGCCGCCATTCCGCGCGGCGGCAAACTATCCGTGACGCTGGAGAATCTCGAGACCGAGCCGCGCTTCGCGCTTGCGTCGAGCGGCCCGATGTTGCGCGTGCCGCCGAAATTCCTCGAGCTGCATTCCGGTCATAAACCGGAGGAACCGATCGACGCTCATTCCGTGCAGCCCTACTACACGCTGCTTCTGGCGCGTGAAGCGGGCATGACGATATCGATCCACGCGACACCGGAAGAGATCGTGCTTTCGGCAGCCTGATAGCGTCGTCGAGAAACACCGAAGTATTTTGCCAGCGAAATCTGTAGTTTCGGGCTCAACGACATGAAATGCTTTTGGTTGCCAGGGCGGCAGTGAAGCATTCGCGAATAAAAGCCAGCAGCCGCCATCTTTGCAAAACTTTTACCTAACGCCTTTTCGGCTTCTTTACCAGATTGGCCTATGCTGCGTCTGGATGCCCCGGATGCTACCGGACGGCCAGACGGCAGAGAGGACCCGGATATGAAACGCTGCATGTTCGTCGACGATTCAAGCGTCATCAGGAAGGTTGCAAAGCGCATCCTGGGCGGCTCCGAAATGGTTATTATCGAGGCCGCCAGCGGACTTGACGCGCTGGAGATGTGCGCCGCCGATATGCCCGACATCATCGTCGTCGACGGCGCCTTGCCTGACATAGCGGCGGTCGATCTCATCCGTCGCGTCCGTGCCATGGAGAGCTCGATAAAGCCGCAGATCCTGGTTTCACTGGTCGAGCTCGATATTGCTTCGATCATGCGGGCCAAGCGCGCTGGAGCTCAGGGCTATCTTTTGAAGCCGTTCAACCGGTCGCAATTGCTCGAGCGTTTTCGCGCCTTGAGGATCGCGCCTGATTCGGTCGCAGTGAGCGTTTCCAGGAAAAGTGCGTGACGGTTTTCAGCTCGTAATTGCGTAAAACCGACGCTTATCAGCCAATCACGCAAAAAACCCGGCAAAGCCGGGTTTTTTATTGAATAAGTTCGAAAGTATTCTTCGCTCAGGCGCTGACCCGGATGTCCTCGGGTTCGCGCAGCACATAGCCGCGGCCCCAGACCGTCTCGATGTAATTCTGGCCGCCGGATGCCGCATCGAGCTTTTTGCGCAGCTTGCAGATGAAGACGTCGATGATTTTCAGCTCAGGCTCGTCCATACCGCCATAAAGGTGGTTGAGGAACATTTCCTTGGTTAGCGTCGTACCCTTGCGCAGCGAGAGCAGCTCCAGCATCTGGTATTCCTTGCCGGTCAGGTGCACGCGCTGGCCGCCGACTTCGACGGTCTTGGCGTCGAGGTTGACCACCAGGTCGCCGGTGGTGATGACCGACTGGGCGTGCCCCTTGGAGCGCCGCACGATAGCATGAATGCGGGCGACCAGTTCATCCTTATGGAACGGCTTGGTCATGTAGTCGTCGGCGCCGAAGCCGAGGCCGCGTACCTTGTCCTCGATACCGGCCATGCCGGAGAGGATGAGGATAGGCGTCTTTACCTTGGAAAGGCGAAGCGTTCTCAACACCTCGTAGCCCGACATGTCAGGCAGGTTGAGATCGAGAAGGATGATGTCGTAATCGTAGAGCTTGCCTAGATCGACGCCCTCTTCACCGAGATCGGTCGTGTAGACGTTGAAACTTTCCGATTTCAGCATCAGCTCGATGCTTTGTGCGGTTGCACTGTCATCTTCTATCAGCAGAACACGCATTTCATTCCCCTTTTCTGCTGCCGGACCATTTCACGACCCGTCCGGACCCGGAGCAGTGGTTGCCTTGTGCCGAGGCTGCCATTAAATGGTTAACAAAACCTAATTTCCCGTCCATGACGGTACCAGATTTTTTAACCTCTTTCTACACCCTCTTGAATCCAATAACGAATCTCAGAACCAAATTCCTAATGCAACACATCAACAATCTGGACTAAGTGACTCCAGGGACTCATCGACGTCGCTTCGCATCGGCGGCCAGAATTTTTACCCGGCCTTAAGTCCTGACCCGTATGATTAACAATGCCCGTAAACGAATGGTTACCGCCGGCAAAAAACTTTAGGGTTTTGTTTCCCATAGTTCGGGGAAAGGCGGTGGACACGGGTGCGGCCTGGGCCCTTCCAGGTGGTTTGGACGATAGATGCGGGTGTGCGTTTCCGGGAGTACCGAATCATGAAGTCACGTGAAAACCTCGTTCGGCTGAAACAGTTTCAGGTGAATGAGAAGCGGCGGCAGCTGCTGCAACTCGACATGATGATCGCAGAGTTCGAACGCATGGCCGTCGAGCTGGAGCTTCAGATCACCGCTGAAGAAAAGAAGGCCGGCATCACCGACATCAACCATTTCGCCTATCCGACCTTCGCCAAGGCGGCGCGTTTGCGCCGCGACAACCTCAGAAATTCGCAAAGTGACCTCGCTCAGCAGCGAAGCACTGCCGAATCATTACTCGGCGAAGCTGAAGCGGAGCTTTCCAAGGCGGAAATGCTCGAGTCACGCGACACCAAGGTCCGCGAAGCCGAGATCGGCGGCCGCAGTGCCATGATCGGCTGAAGCTGCCCTGCCGCCCTCTGCATTAGCGCTTCTCGGCTTCCAGGCCCTGGCGGGGAAACTTGCCAAGAGTACTGCAAGCCACCTAGGCGGCCCAGTCCCCTTCGCTTCCGGCAATTGCCTTTGCCCGCGCATCCTTGATGTCCGGTGCATGCTGCTCCGCCCATGACCGGATCTGGGTAAGCAGCCCCGCCAGATTCTGGCCGAGATCCGTCAGTTCATATTCGACGCGCGGCGGGATGACCGGGAATATCTCGCGCCGCACCAGTCCATCACGCTCGAGAACGCGCAGCGTCTGCGTCAGCATCTTCGGCGTGATGCCTTCGCGCTTGCGCGCAAGCTCGCCGTTTCGCAGCCGGCCTTTGCGCAGCGCGCAAACCACCAGATAGACCCATTTGCTGGCCAGCATTTCCAGTACGGTGTGCGATGGGCACGTTCGCCGGAACGCATCATAGCCGAAACCGTGGTCGTCATCACTATCCATGGGGTGCGTATATATCATGAAGGTACATACTAGACAAGAAGCCATTACTATCCAAATGATAGTGACGCCAACCAAACAGGAGATATCCCAATGCGCGCCGCTATCCAGAATTCCGTCGGCGGACCCGACGTTCTCTTCGTCACCGACCAGCCCAATCCGACGCCAAAGGCCGGCGAAGTGCTGGTCCGGGTCAAGGCGGCCGGCATCAATCCGGTCGATGGCGCCGTTCGAGCCGGCTACTTCCCATTGCTCGGCGAGCCGCCCTTTATCCTGGGGTGGGATATCTCGGGGACTGTTGAAGCGCTGGGCGCCGGAGTTTCCGGCCTCCGGATCGGCGACGAGGTGTTCGGCATGCCGCGCTTTCCCAAACAGGCCGCGGCCTATGCCGAACTGGCCGCTGTGCCCGCCGATGAAATCGCGCTGAAGCCTAAGGGCGCCGACCACAGCCAGGCAGGCGCCCTGCCGCTGGCAGGCCTCACCGCCTGGCAGGGCCTGGTCCGTCATGGCGGGCTGAAATCGGGCCAGCGCGTGCTGGTTCACGCCGCAGCCGGCGGCGTCGGTCATCTCGCGGTGCAGATCGCCAAGGCGCGCGGTGCTTACGTCATCGCCACCGCCAGCCCGCAAAAACTCGACTTCGTCCGCAAACTCGGCGCCGACGAGGTCATCGACTACACCAGGGGCGATTTCACCGACCATGTTCGCGACATCGATCTGGTGCTGGATCCAATGGGCGGCGACCACGCCAAACGCTCGCTGAAGGTGCTCAAGCGTGGCGGCGTGCTGGTGTCATTGCTCGATGTCAACGGCGACACCAGAGCGCAGGCCGGCGTGCGCGATATCCGGGTCGAGCGTATGTCGGTCGTACCCGACAGGGAGGGCCTGCTGGAATTGGCTCGCTTGATCGATGCGAACAAGCTCGCCGTCCATGTGGCGAAGAGCTTCCCGCTGGACCAGGCGGCAGCTGCCCACGCTCTCCTTGCGACCAAGCCGATCGGCAAGGTTGTGCTGTCGATCTGAGTTCCACGGGCTCGCTTCGGAAGACAAGGGCGCGCGTCGTCGCGCCCTTGTGGCGAAACGCCCGCGGCGCGATCGTCTCGCTCGACCGTGACACAAGAGAGGCGATGTTGAAGAAGCGGACACGCGCTCGCCAAGTCATACCGGAATAACCAATTCGAGCAGTACCTCTTATCGGTCCTTAAGGTTTTTAATCCAAGCTGGCGAAGTGCTGATGAATACTTTGACTCCTGGATCTTGGGACAAAACCCGTGGAACATTCTGGCGGCGTCGAGGAAAAGCGCAGATGGGTTCGAAGGAACGTCAATTTCCTTGTTCGCCTCATCTTTCCGTCACATGGCTTGCGCGAGGTACAGAGCGCCAATTTCCGCATGCTGGACCTGTCCGAGGGTGGAGCGGCGCTGTATGTCGGCAGCTTTTCCGGCAGGCCGGATTACTTTTACCTGCAATTTGGCGATGATAAATCCGAACTCGTAAGCTGTTATCTGGTTCAAAGAACACAGCACGCGCTGAGTTGCCGATTCACCAGTCCCCTGCCAACCGCACAGATCGACGCTATCATCGCTCAGAAAGAGATGGACCTCACCATCGAAAGTCTTTTTTCGGAGACGAAAGAGGATTTGGTCGACAACTTTCTTGGCTCGTTTGTGACGTAGATTTCGCCCTGCCCGATCACAGGGCGCGGCCTTCGTCTCGCACGTTTAAGAAGAAAGGCGCGAAGAAGCGCGCGATCACGTCTCGCCCTCCGCAGGTCGGCGAGCACGTCCATGCAGCGAGAAATCGAGAACGGCGAAAAGAAGCGGTTGCGCCGCCCCTTAACTCACGATCGCCGTTCCTGAAGCGAATTGCTAATGTCGGTATTGCTGGATGCGCGTCGTGCGCAGCCCGGCAAGGCCATATTCGTCGATCGACGCCTGCCAGGACAGGAATTCCTCGGTGGTGAGCTTATAGCGTTGGCATGCCTCGTCCAGGCTCAAGAGCCCGCCGCGCACTGCCGCAACCACTTCCGCCTTACGCCGGATAACCCAGCGACGTGTATTCGTCGGCGGCAGATCGGCAATCGTAAGAGGGCTGCCATCAGGCCCAATAACATATTTGACTCTCGGTCTAACCAGATCGGTCATCGTACTCTCTACAAAAAACTCAAAGACCCAATCCCCGCCACGTTACCGCCACAGCTTTAAAAATTGCCTAAGCAGACCCTAATGACTAGGTAAGGATCATGAACGCCGCGTTAGTCTTTTCGCCGGCATTTGAACCATCTGCCCGCAAACCCTGGTTTGCCGGGGAAGAAGTCATGGTTCGCCGGGGAAAAGCATACCCTCACGCGGATCGATCGCAGCCGATGAATCGCCCCGCACGCTGGCGCGCCGGTAAAGCTTGACCTATATTCTCGACATTGGCATTGAGACGCCGCGTAGAACGAAAGCATCATGAACAGTCTCGATCTTCCCGGACGTCCCGAAACCAACCGCATCGTCGTCGCCATGTCGGGCGGTGTCGATTCATCGGTCGTCGCTGGCCTGCTGAAGCGCGAAGGCTATGATGTCGTCGGCGTCACCTTGCAGCTCTACGACCATGGCGCGGCGACGCATCGGGCCGGCTCGTGCTGTGCCGGACAGGACATCGACGATGCCCGCCGCGTCTCCGAGACGCTCGGCATCCCCCATTATGTGCTCGACTATGAAGAGCGCTTCCGCAAGGCGGTCATCGATCCCTTCGCCGAAAGCTATGTCGCCGGCGAGACGCCGATCCCTTGCGTTTCCTGTAACCAGACGGTGAAGTTCGCCGACCTCCTGGCCACCGCCAAGGAGCTTGGCGCCGACGCGCTGGCCACCGGCCACTACATCCGCTCCGGCGCCAACGGCGCCCACCGCGCGCTCTACCGGCCGGTCGACGCCGACCGTGACCAGAGCTATTTCCTGTTCGCCACCACGCAGGCGCAGATCGATTATCTGCGCTTTCCCCTCGGCGGCCTGTCCAAGCCGCAGGTTCGCGCCATTGCCGAGGAGATGGGGCTGACGGTTGCCGCCAAGCAGGACAGCCAGGACATCTGCTTCGTGCCGCAGGGCAAGTATTCCGACATCATCGCCAAGCTGAAGCCGACCGCCGCCAATCCAGGCGACATCGTCCACATCGACGGCCGCGTGCTTGGCCGCCATGAGGGCATCCTCCGCTACACGATCGGCCAGCGCCGCGGCATCGGCATCGCTTCCGGCGAGCCGCTTTACGTCGTCCACCTCGATGCCGACCGCGCCCGCGTCGTGGTCGGCCCGCGCGAGGCGCTGGAGACGCACAAGATCTATCTGCGCAACATGAACTGGCTTGGCGACGGACCGCTCACGGACGTCCCCGCCGGCGGCCTGGAGCTGTTTGCCAAGGTTCGCTCGACGCGCCCGCCGCGCCCGGCCGTGCTGCATCATCATGCCGGCGCCACATGGGTGGAACTGGTCGACGGCGAGTCCGGCATCGCGCCGGGCCAGGCCTGCGTGCTCTACTCCGATGACGGTAACGAGGCCCGCGTGTTCGGCGGCGGCTTCATCGAGCGTTCGGAGCGTGGCGCCGAGGCCGAAGCCATGCTGACCCGGCTTGCTGCCCAGCCAGCGCAGGTCCCCGCGGAATAGGGGCTCCGTCCTCTCGGATACCGTTTCGGAAGCGCGGAAAACGCCACTCGATGGCGGTCGGAGTAGAATTTCCAAACGGTCTCAGGATTTGGTGTGCGTGACGGTGCCCGCGGTCAGGATGCGCAGCACCCTGATCGCTTCCTCGCCGCTGGTGCGTGGCTCGGCACGGGTCTCGATGCACTGGATGAAATGCTCCAGCTCGCGCGTCAGCGGCATGCCCTGGCCAACCGCGACGTAGGACGGCTCATTGGTGGTGAAGGCCCATTGGCCGCTGTCCTGCCACACCGCGTGGCGGTAGACGGCAAGCTTGCGTTCCCATGGCTCGACATCGTCGAACACCGCCATCGCCTTGGTGCCGACCACGGTCAGCCGCCGCTCGCGATAGGGATTGAGCCGCGAGGTGAAGAGATGGCTGCGCAGGCCGTTGGGAAAGCGCATGTGCAGATGCGCGAAGTCGCTGAGATTGTCGAGCAGCGCTGCCCCCTCGCCGCGCACCTCGATCGGCTCGGTGCCGGTGATCGCCAGGATCATCGACAAATCGTGGGGCGCCAGGTCCCACAGCGCGTCGTTTTCGGTGTGGAACTTGCCGAGGCCGAGCCGGTGCGAGTGGATGTAGCGGACTTCGCCGAGCTCGCCCTTGTCGATCAGCCCTTTCAGCGTTTCGAAGGCGGGATGGAACCGCAGGACATGGCCGACCATGAAGACGCGACCATTGTCCTTGGCCGCCTGCACCGCACGTTCGGCATCCGGCACCGTCAGCGCGATCGGCTTTTCCACCAGCACGTCCTTGCCGCTCTCGACGGCGCGCACGGCAAGATCGGCATGGAATTGCGGCGGCAGTGCCATGACGATGGCGTCGATATCGTCACGGACGAGCAGCTGGTCCGGCTCGACCGCCAGGCAATCCTGCTCGCTGGCAAAACCTTCGGCACGGGCCCGGTTGGCGTCGGAGACCGCGTGCAGCGCGCCGAGCGCCTTGAGGGTGCGGATGTGGTTGCTGCCCCAGTATCCGCAACCAAGGACTGCAATGCGCGGCTTCATCTGTTTCAAACTCTAAAAACTCGTGGCCGAGACATAGCGACGTGCCCCTGCGAACTCAACCCCGGCGGCGGCAACCAAATGTCTGCGCGGCAAAGCTTTTCGATAATGACGATAAGCCGGCAAGCCGGTTGTTTCGAAGCTTGACAGGCTCACCCTCCCAACCTTATATCCGCGCGACCTTGGCGAACGCCCCCGACATGCCTTTCGATTTGAGGCGGATTTCGGGCCTTTCGCCGCCCTGGCGGGGTAGCTCAGTTGGTTAGAGCACGGGAATCATAATCCTGGGGTCGGGGGTTCAAGTCCCTCTCCCGCTACCATCACAATCTCATAACTATCTGCATATTTTTCTGGCACGAGTGTGAGCGAGTCCATGAGTTCGCCGCCTGTCGACTACCTGCTGGAAGGGTAGTGTCTCGTGACCGCGCCGTTTTCGCATCCGGCCCCAATCTCCTATATGCTTAGCGCAATGTGCAGGAGTGGCAATGAAGCTTGAGAGCACCCTTACTTGCCCAGAATGCGGGCATCAGTCTGTGGAAACGATGCCGACCGACGCCTGCGTTCACTTTTACGAATGCAAGAACTGCGGCGTGCTCTTGAAGCCGTTGGCGGGTGATTGCTGCGTTTTCTGCTCACATGCCGATCTGCCATGCCCGCCGCGCCAGGAGAATGGCCGTGCCCATCGCCGGCCGGCAAACGCCCGCTCCTAATTTCAAAATTCAAACCGAAACGCCGGAAGATGACGGTTGACCGGAACCCCTGGCGGCCTCCTGCATCACGATGGCGACGATCGCGCCAGAGATAAACGTCAATGCCGCGATCGATGTGATCGCCCATGAGAGGCCGAAGCGATCGGCGATGAGGCCTGCGGAGAGCGCCCCGATCGCGTAGCCGAGATCGCGCCAGAACCGGTAGACGCTGAGCGAGCGGGCGCGCCAGCTGGGATGCGAAGCGTCGGAAACGGCCGCGATCAGACTTGGATAGACCATTGCGGTTCCAAGGCCGAGCAGAACGCTGCCGACAAGCCACCATTCGAACCGGTTCGTGGCTGCGGTGAGAAACAAGCCGCCGGCCTGGATCCACATTCCGGCGACGATCAGGCCCTTGCGACCCCAGCGATCGCTCAACGGGCCGGTGACGATCTGCAGGATTCCCCATGTCGCGGGATAGACCGCCTTCAGGATGCCGATGCGCTCGATGCCAAGTCCGAAGGACACGAAGAACAACGGGAAAATACCCCAGCTCATGCCGTCGTTGAGGTTGTTGACGAGGCCGGCTTGCGAAGCCGCGAACAGATTGCGATTCCGGAACGAGGTCAGCGCAAACACCTCCCGGAAGCTGATCGGCGCGGATTGCCGTGCGTGAGCGGATACCTCAAGCCTGAGATGGTCGCGTGTGTCGCGGATAAGCAGCACCGACAACACTGTGCCGACGACGGCATAGCCGATCCCGAGATAGATCGGTACCGGGCGCAATCCGTATTGCGAGGCAAGATAGCCAGTCAAGAACGCGGTTACGCCGACGGCGAGGTAGCCGGCGAATTCATTGAGGCCGACGGCGAGGCCGCGCGACTTCGGACCGACGAGATCGACCTTCATGACCACCGTCATCGACCAGGCGAGTCCCTGATTGATGCCCAGCAGCGCATTGGCCGCAATCACCCATCCCCAGCTCGGGGCCCAGATGATCATGAACGGAACCGGCAAGCCGACGAGCCAGCCGAGGACGAGAACGCGCTTGCGCCCCCAGCTGTCGGCGAGTTGGCCGGAGACGAGATTGGCAAGCGCTTTGACCACGCCGAAGCTGACGATGAAGGAGACGACGAGTGTCGTCGACGTGATGCCGAACACTTCCGACCCGATGAGCGGCACGACCGTTCGCTCGATCCCGACCATGCCGCCGACAAACGCATTCACCAGCATCAGGAGAGCGAACTGTCGCCAGTTTTCCCTAAGCCCAAGTCTGACGGTCGAACCTGCTGACTGTGAAACGCTCATCGGTCAGGCGGCAGCAGCAGCCAAGCCGGCATTAGCGGCGCGGTTGCGCGCCGCTTGCGGCGGCGGGGGCGGTATGTCTGCGATCATCGTGGCGACGAAAGCCTCCTCGTCCTCGATGCGGAATGCTTTGTTGAAGCGCTTCTCGAAGCCGATCGTCGATGTCGGCTTGCCACTGAGCGAGCGCCCGCAGACCGAGCCGGAGTAGGCGCCCGGCAGCACCTCGACGTGATCCGGCAGTTGCTTGAGGCGCCGTACGCTGGAAAACAGCGTCCGCGCGCCGGCCTCGGCGCTGGTTGCGAGTTCGGTTCGCCCGAGGTCGCCAACCATGAGCGTGTGGCCTGTCAGCACGAACCATGGCTCCGCCGCGCGCGTCCTGTCGGTGACCAGGAGCGAGATGTGCTCCGGCGTATGCCCGGGTGTGTGCATCACGGTCATGGTCACATTGCCGAGCTCGAGCACCTCACCGTCCTTGGCACGCAAAAACGGGAACCCGGCTTCCGCGCCTTCGAAGAGCACGTATTGCGCACCCGAAGCGGCGGCAAGTGAGCGCCCGGCGGAAATGTGGTCGGCATGAATGTGCGTGTCGACCACGTAGAGGATACGCATGCCGGTTGCCTCGGCAACTTCGAGATAAGGCGCGATGTCGCCGACCGGATCGACGACCGCGGCGGCGGATTTTCCACCGCAGCCGAACAGGTAAGATGCTGCAACGGGATCGGAATGGAGGAATTGACGGAGGATCATGACTTGCGCTCCCTACCTCGCCCGAGATATTATTCAATTATTCTGCTGAATGTTTCACTGAGAAGATCGCATGTCAAGCATCGGGCCAAAACAGGCGATTTTCGCCAGCCTTGCCGAAGTGGCTCAAGCTCTCGGGCATGCACACCGGCTGGAATTGCTTGAGCACCTCGCCCAGGGTGAACGCAGCGTCGAGGGACTTGCGGCACGGGCTGGTCTCAACTTCGCCAACGCCTCGCGCCACCTTCAAATTCTTCGGCGCGCGCGGCTTGTCGAGGCGCAGCGGCACGGCAAGCATGTGCTTTATCGTCTTGCCGGGGATGCCCAGGTGGTTGAATTGATGAAGGCCCTGGGGCGCGTGGGCGAGCGGAACGTCGCCGAGGTCAACCGCGTGATGACGGACTACTTCCACGCGCGCGACGCCCTGGAGCCTGTGTCGCGCGAAGACCTTGTCTCAAGGCTGCATGACGGCCTTGTCACGGTTCTCGACGTCCGCTCGGAGGACGAATTTGCGCTTGGACATCTTCCGGGCGCGCTCAACATCCCGCTCGCTGAACTCGAACGCCGGCTGGCGGAGCTTCCCGCGAACCGGGAGGTCATCGCCTATTGCCGTGGTCCCTATTGCGTTCTGTCGTTCGAGGCCGTCGCGGCATTGCGGATGCGAGGGTATGTCGTTCACCGGCTCGAGGACGGCTATCCCGAATGGAAGGCCGCAGGCCTTCCAGTTGAGGCAGCAGCCTGAAGTGGTCCCGCATCCAAAGATCTTTGGATGAACAATATGACGCCGCCAATTCCGCAGTCGCCGCTGCTTGAGCTGAACGATTATTCGGCCGAGCCCGTGTTTCAGGTTGAAAACATGCTGCGTGGGGCGCGGCGGCAGAAAGGCCTGCGGCCCCTACCCGTGCCTGCCGAGCCCGCGCCGGTCTGAAAGACTCCGTCGCTATTATAGCAGTCACTATATTAGTGTTTACTTGACAATAGGCATGAGCTCTGGTTTCGTGGTTTAACGGGTATTTAACCAAGTTCGTTGCGTTTTTTCGGGCGGTATTGGTCGGGCGGTGTTGGTATGTCGACTTTGGTTATCGCCGACCCGCGGGGGGTGTATCTCGCCGGTCTGGAGTGGGTGTTGCAGAAGGCTGGACACGATGTTGTCGCCCAGTGCCGCCGCCCTGTCGACGTGGTTCCTCACGTGGAGCGCCATCGGCCGGACATCGTCATCGTCGGCCTGGATATGGCGGATCCGGAGACGACCGGTCTTTCGGCCCGGCTGAAGGCCTGCAGCAGCGCTCTCGGCATCATCTTCATCGTCCAGCCGGCCGGCAGGATCGACGTCAAGGACATACAGGCGCTCGACAGCGACGGCCTGGTGCTGGAGGGCATCAGCCACCGCTATCTCCTCGAATGCGTGAGCGCGGTGGCGACAGGCAAGAAATGGATCGATAACAAGATCGTCCAGCAACTGCTGATGCCGGAAACGCAGCCAGAGCCGATGTCCAGACTGACCGGACGGGAGACTGAAATCGCCGATCTCGTCTCGCGCGGGTTGCGCAACAAGGCCATTGCCCAGCGGCTGAACGTATCCGAAGGCACGGTGAAGATGCATCTGCACCACGTCTACGAGAAGCTGCGCCTCGGCGGCCGGGCGGAGCTGGCCTGGATGGCGCATGGCAAAGACGCCGAGCGTCCAGGCCGAACCGGCCTGATCTGACCATCCCTTTCAACTGACGTCGACATGATGCCGCCAACGGGCCGGAAAGCCGCCTGACGGCAATGCCTGTGCAACCGCCGGCCTGAGCTATCGAAGGATATATATCGTTCGATCAGGTACGGCCATTAACCTCAATACTACCGAAGCGAGAATGGACGCGCCCTCTGTGTAGGCGGCACGATGAGGTTTGGTGGGCCGAAGTCAGCACGCCATGACGCCCACGGGCTAGGGTTCGGGGCGGAATCATGGGGAAGAGGGGCTTTCCAAAAACAAACAGGTGGACCCCGCGCGAGCGTGAGTCCGAGCCGAGCGCGTATTTAGTCAACCATCCCGGAAAGGATGAACATCATGGCTACCACTATCATCAATGGCGAGTTGGTGCTTGACCAGACTTCCGGTCTACAGACCGGCGCAGACGGCGACGACGTCCAGATTGATGTCACTGCCGGTCTCATTTCCAGCACTGACCTCTCTACTGCTTTTGTGGCTTACCTCAACGGTCTCGGGCTCGACGCGGGGCAGCTGCTTTACGCCGACGACGTGGAGGCGGCGAGCCAGCCCGGTCTAGTCACTGTGATCCCCGGTGCCAACGAAACTATCGCCCTCATGGAGTTCGCCTCCGTCAACGGCACGCAGGTCTACCTGAACGACGGTGTAACGCCGATGACGACGGTCGACGGGGACTTCATCTATCTGTGGCGCGACCCTGCTAACCACAACGTCGTGCTCGCGACCAACAGTAACGTCAGCATCAGTGATGGCGAAGTCGTCGCGGCCTTCTACCTCGACCCTAACGCCACCAACACGTCGGCCGCGGTGCAGTCGATCACCTTCGAGGCGCTGGCTCACCCGGTCAATCCCAACCCCGACGATACGGTAGATTTCAGTGACATACTGAAAATCCGTGTGTTGGCCGAAACCAACACACCGGTCGGCGACGCCATCAAAGTTGACGACGACGGCCCGGACGTCACTCTCTCCGGTACCCCTGCACCCACCCTCACCGCCGATGATACGACGTTGAGCACGAACCCCACCGGCGATTTCTCGGTCGTGTTCAGCACTGATTTCGGTACTGACGGTCCTGGTGCCGCCGGTGTTACCTACGCCCTGAACGTCCCCGGCGCTGCCACTCAGTCGGGTATCTTCGACGTGGCGACAGGTCAAGAAGCTCTCCTGACCAAGGTCGGCTCAATTATCGAAGGCCGCACCGCCGGTGGCGCGTTGGTGTTCACGGTGTCAGTGGACGGCGGCGGTAACGTCACGCTCGACCAGCTTCGCGCGGTCCAGCATACGCCGGACACCGGACCGGACCAGTCCACGACACTGGCAGCCGCCAACCTGATCACCCTGACGGCGACCGCCATCGACGCGGACGGCGACACTGACGCCCAAGCCATCAACATCGGCAAGAACCTTGTCTTCAAGGACGACGCTCCGAGCATCAGCGCAGGGGGGGCAGAGGCCAGCGCCACGGTTGATGAGACCAATCTAGCGGACAACTCGACCGCCGACTACTCGTCAAACTTCACGGGTCTCTACGGCGCTGATGGGGCCGGGACCACAACTTACGCGCTCAGTGTGAGCGTGTCGGGTGTCAACAGCGGTCTTGTCGACACGCTTTCCGGTGAGGCTGTCAACTTGACGGTCAACGGTGGGGCTGTCGAGGGTCGCACCGCAGTCGGCGGTCTTCTGGTCTTCACGGCCAGCGTGGACGCCTTTGGCGTTGTGACGCTCAACCAGGATCGGGCGATTATACATGATCCCAACAACGGGCCGAACGACACCGAGACGTTGACGGCGGACAACCTTATCAAGCTCACCGCCACCATAACCGATAAGGACGGGGACCAGGCGTCGGCGTTCGTCAACATCGGCCAGAACCTTGTCTTTACGGATGACGGCCCGACGATCATCAAGCCGTTCGATGCTGACCCCGGCACGGCAGGTATCCAATCACCGGAAACCCTGCATAACGTCGTCGGCACGCCGGCCACCGGTGACTTCAAGTTCAGCATCGGCGCGGACGGTCACTTGGCGGCGTTCTACACGGGCGGTGGCTCGGACTTCGGTGATGCCGATCCCGTCACGGCGGGTACCCAGCGGCTGGTGCTGACCGGTACGGTGGACAACGTGCAGAACCCGAACATCACCAACGTCTCGACGTCACTCACTTCGGAGAGTGCCACCAGCGCAACGTTCGCCTTCTCGTTCCATTACGACAAGGATCCGATCACGGCCGGCGTGCAGGACGCGACGGCGGGTGGCACGTTGACCTTCGACAAGACTGCGGGCACGTACTCCATCCAGTTGAACGATGTGGTCGACGGGTTCAGCTTCAACGTCTTCCACTCTTCGGAGCTGTTGGCGAAAGCACCTCCCGGCAACACCGGCCACCCCGAACTCGTGGTGACGGAGTTGGATCACGCTGATACTGGCCCTAACCCGGCAGATAGCGACGGGTTCTACGTGCAGTTCACGGCGAATTCGAACCCCAACGGTAGCCCCTTCGGGTTTAACGGGACGGGCGACGGTAACCCTATCGCCGGGGACACCACGTTCAACAACGGTCAGTTCGTCACGAGTGCTTTTGAGGACTGGGTTTCCGCCACGCAGTCGACCAACGGCGTGGCCGGTGACACGATCCAGAAGGGCGAACTGCTCACCCTCCGGTTCTTCAACGAGAACATCCTCGGCGACGTCAACCCCGGCGCCCCCGGTGGTGGTACCGAGAAGATCGTGCCGACTGACAAGGTGGATGCTATTGCCATCAAGTTCGACGGCATCGGCAACAGCGAGAACCTCATCGTGGTCCTCGACCTGATCGACAACAAGGGCACAGCATCTACCGCCGACGACGTCCACACGACGCGGTCGATCGTCGTGGATAACGCAGACTTCTTCAAGGGGAACACTGTGCCGTCCCCGTACAGCACGGAGTTCTCGCTCGACAACAACGACGGTCTGGTGATCATCGAGAAGGGTGATTACAACAACGCCGCTATCGGCGAGAACTTCTCAATCCAGGGTATGCAGATCATGCAGTCCAGCAACGGGCTGACGGGATCTGGCATCAACCTGACCAAGCTGACCGACGACCCGAACACCGTCGCGGTGGAGGGTAACAGCCCAGTGACCGGCCCACTGCAATCGTGGGGAGCCGTGGACAACGACGTCCTCAAGATCACGGATATCGGCTTCATCCAGACGACTTCCGGGCAGATCGGCGCTCACCTCGATTTCGCGGTCAACATCCAGGACGCCGACGGCGACACGACGGGCATCCAGCACCTGGCGGTTGACGTCATCGCCTAGCATCTGACCAACGGGAGGCGGTCCACGCCGCCTCCCGCCTCTATGCGGAGATAATCTCGCTCCGCGCGCAAACCGGCCCAACTCAAGGCGTCCACTGGCACACAGGGCAGATATATCATGATGAAATCGCCACGTCCCTCTGCCCTGCAGGCGGTGATGAAGGAAGCCAGGCGCGCCATAAGACCGCTTGTCTGGTTCAGCGCCGGCATCAACATATTGATGCTGACCGGCGCGTTCTACATGCTCCAGGTCTATCATCGCGTGTTGGGCAGCCACAGCCTGGAGACGTTGGTGATGCTGTCGCTGATGGCGGGGGCGGCGATCGCCACAATGGCGGGGCTGGAGGTGGTGCGCGCGCGTCTTCTGGCCAAGGTCGGGGCTTGGCTGAACGGGCGCCTGGCTCCGGTTCTCCTGACCGCATCGGTTGAATACGCCGCCTCGGCGCCCGGTCAGATCAACGCCCGTGCGCTGCGTGACCTCGACCAGGTGCGGAATTTCTTCACCAGCCCGAGCATCTACCCGATCCTCGACGCACCCTGGGCACCGATTTTCCTAGGCGCTATCTTCCTCATGCACCCTTGGCTGGGCTGGCTTGCAACCTGCGGCGGTATCGTGCTGTTCGCGTTGGCGTTGCTCACCGAGTACCTGACCCGCAAGCCACTAACGGAAGCCGCAATCGCCCAAACGCGGGCTTACATGCAGGCCGAGCAAACGATCCGCAACGCCGAGGTCGTCCAGGCCATGGGCATGCTGAATCCCCTGCTAGAGAGCTGGAAGGCCCAGCAGGACGAGGCAAACAGAGGACAATCCCTCGCCAGCAACCGTTCCACCACCATCTCGGCCCTCGCGCGCGCTTTCCGGCTGGCCCTGCAGATGGCCGTTCTTGGCCTCGGCGCATATCTTGTGCTGAAAAACGAGGCTTCACCCGGTATTATGATCTCCGCCTCAATCCTGATGGGTCGCGCGTTGGCCCCGGTTGAACAGGCGATCGGCACATGGAAGGCAACGATCGGGGCACGGGCTGCGTACAAGCGTCTCGTCGCATTGGCCGGTCAGCGACCTGAGGCCACACCGGCTCTGCCGCTGCCGCGCCCGAAAGGCAGGTTCGAGGCCGAGAACATTATGCTCGCCAGGCAAGGCGGCGAACCGATCCTGCGAGGCATCAGCTTCCAACTCAAGCCCGGTGAAGCGATGGCATTGGTCGGACCAAGCGCGGCGGGCAAGACGAGTCTGGCGCGAGTACTGGCTGGTACCTGGCGGCCGACCGGAGGGCGTGCCTTGCTTGACGGCATGAGCGTTGTCGAATGGGCGGCCGAGGACAGGGGTCGACACGTCGGCTATTTGCCACAGGACATCGAGCTCTTCGCCGGCACCGTCTCCGAGAACATCGCCCGTTTTGCGTCGCTCAACCCTGCGGTCTTCAACAATGTGGTCAAGGCCGCGCAGTTGGCCGGCGTCCACGAACTGATCAAGGGGTTGCCGAAGGGCTACGCCACCGAGATCGGCGAAGGTGGCGCGGCATTGTCCGGCGGGCAACGCCAGCGCATCGGGCTGGCGCGGGCGCTCTACGGTGAGCCGGCCCTCCTTATCCTCGATGAACCCAACTCCAATCTCGACCACGAGGGAGAGCAAGCACTGGCGACAGTCATCGGCGGGCTCAAGGCGGCAGGTACGACGCTGATCCTGATCTCGCACCGGCCAAGCATTTTGGAAAAAGTCGACAAGGTGTTGGTGCTTAGCCACGGCGCACAGGACCTGTTCGGGCCGCGCGACGCCGTGTTCGGCGAACTCGCCAACCGCGCCCGCAAGGTCACCCAGATGCCAAAGGCAGTCCAGTTGCCAACCCTCGAAGTGGTCAAGGAAGTCAAGGAAGTCGACGACAGCAAAGAGGTCAAGGAAGCATGAGCCGTTCCCCAGCATTGAACGTCGTGCCATTGCCCGTCGCGCCGCCCTCCCTCCTGGAACCGATACCCCTGCGTCTGGGCGGCGTGAAGTTCACCGGGTTCGCGATCATGTTCCTGTTCTTCGGCGTCGCCGGGGGCTGGGCGGCGCTGGCACCATTGGACAGCGCCGCAGTGGCACCGGGCATTGTCAAGGTCGCCGGCGACCGCAAGCTCATCCAGCATCTCGAGGGCGGCATCATCGCGGAGTTGAACGCCGCCAACGGTGATATCGTCAAGGCGGGCAAGGTCCTCGTCCGCCTAGATGACACGCAGGCAAAGGCGCAGCTTGACCTGCTCCAGAACCGGATAGCAACGCGTGAAGCGCTGGCTGCGCGTCTCAGGGCCGAGCGCGACGGCAAGGCCGAGATCGAGTTCGACCCGGCGCTGCTCGCAAACCCCGCCAAGGCCGTGAAGGATGCGGTGGCCGCACAGCGTGACGTGTTCGCGGCAAAGCACCACAATTTGACGGACGAGCGGGAAATTCTCAGCCAGCGCCGTCACCAGACCGAGGATGAGGTAACGGGGCTGCAGGAGCTCATCGTCACCGAGGACAAGCAGATCGAGGCGATCGAGGGTGAAAGCAAAGACCTTGAGAGCCTGCTCGCGAAGGGGCTGACCACCCGCGAGCGGAACCTGTTGCTCAGACGACAACAGCGGGCGATGGAGGGGGAGCGCGCCACCAACGTCGCGGCAATCGCTCGCGCCAGAAGCGCCATGGCCGAGATCGACATGCAAGTCTTGAACCTCGACACGGTGCGGCTGAACGAGGCCGTCGATGAGTTGAGCAAGATCGAGGCGGAGTTGTTCGATCTCGGACAGCAAGAGCGCTCCGCCAAGGACGTGCTTACCCGTACCAATGTTGTCGCACCGGTTGACGGCATCGTCATGGATCTGAAGGTCCATACGGCAGGCGGCGTCGTGAAACCCGGTGAGACATTGATGACGGTCGTGCCGCTTGGACAGCAACTCGTGGTCGAGGCCATGGTCAAGCCCGAGGATGTCGAGACGATCGCCCCCGGACAGCCCGCGCACGTCAGCTTCCCGGCCTTTGCCCGCTACAACCTGCCGCCGCTCGAGGGCGTCGTAGAGATCGTGTCGGCTGACCGCATGGTGGAGGAGCGCAGCGGGGCACCGTATTTCGCCGCGACCGTATTGATCGACAAGAGCGAACTCGCCAAGCTGGAGGGCCGCAAGCTGCTGCCCGGCATGTCGAGCGAGGCCATGATCCGAACGGGTGCTCGCACCGTGCTTTCTTACCTCGCCGAGCCGATCACGCAGAACTTCCGCCGCGCGATGCGGGAAAAATAGCCATAGGCCAAAGGCTTCCAGGCGAGATAAGAAGCCGATCCCCCGGCTAAATGGCGCTGGCGCCCGGCGATCAGCTGTGGAGATGCGTCAGTTCGAACGCGGCTCCGTCCTGGACGACGGCCATGCGCTGCTCGACGGAGCGGAACATGTCCGCGAACTCCACCTCGTCTTCGAACACCACGCCGCCGACCTTGACGCTCAGCGCATCCTCGGTTCCTTTTGGTGCGAAATAGACTTGCGCGATGCGCGACCGGATACGCTCGCCGATTTCGCTGGCTTCCGCTTCGGTGGCGCCTGAGAGGAAGACCCCGAACATCGAGGCCCCTATACGTCCAACCAGGTCCTCCGCACGCACCGACGATCGTATGGTCGAGGCGACCAGCCGCAAGGCCTCGTCGCCCCATTCAAGGCCAAAGCGCAGGTTGATGGACCGCAGCTGTTCCGAATGGATGACCAGGAAGGCGCCGGATCTCGGCCCCGGCGACAATGGCCTTGCTGTTCTTCGTTCGACCATCGATGTGAACACCGCTCCGTTCAGGCAGCCGGTCATGGTGTCGAAAGTTGCCGACTTGTCGAGTTCCCGGCGATAGTGACGGACCTCGATCTGCTTCAATCCAATGAACAGAAAAAGCGGAACGCCAAGGATAACAGGCAGCAGGATTGCCGTGATCATGCTGCGCCCAAAGGGCGTCAGCGCCTCCGAGAACAGCAGCAGATAATTGAGGCCGACGGAAAGGGCCAGGATTCCCGTGGTTCCCAGAAAGGTCAGCCAAACGGCGCCTTTCCATGCTGGGGCGGTGGTGCTCGCCGATATATTCGTCACTGGCCGATCTCCTGTGGATGGGCAGGTAATAAGGCCGGTGTGTTGCAATTTCAGTTTCAAGGAACCTCGCAATTTAATCGATTGCGCGATGACCCCATCAAGGCTGCGGACGAAACCGGCTCGTCCAAGGGAAAACTGCGCCCAGACGGTTAACAAACAAAATATCGAGCCTGAAATGGCCGGCTATTGCGCTGGGCCAAACATGCCCATCTCCGCACCCCTGGCTGTCGCTTCCGCCTTGCCATAGAGGCCGTTCGGCAGCGCCGTGGCCCAGCCGTTGGAGACAAGCCAGGCGCCGACATCCTGCTTGCCCAGGCTGCACGGTGCGGCGATGGCAAAACGCTCGACGTCCGGCGGCACGAAACATTTCAACGCGCGTCCCCTCAGCCAGGAATTGAAGGCGGCGCGTGCGCGCTGACCGCATGGCCAGGTGACGTCGTGGAACGAGCAGGATCTCTCGAGCTCGATGCCTTGCACCCCGCTGATGATCACCTTCCGGCCCATGGATTCGAACATCGCCGACGATGTCGCAATCGGGCGGTAGAGCAAGACCTCCCGCCAGTCCCCAGGCATCGGCGTTTTCGGGGCCACGGCGAGCCCGAGCTCGCTGAGCGGCGGGCGGGGCTCGACCCGTTCGATCTCCGCGGGATCGAGCCGTGGCGGCGCGATGAGGTCTTGAGCAACCTTGCGCGCCGGCCCTCGGCGTTGTGCGTCGATAATTGCCGCGGCCGGTCGGATTGGCTGCGTGTCGTCACCATCCTGCGAAGGCGCCAGGACAGGCCGGTCGACCGAAAGCAAAGCCCCGGCTCGACCGATCAGCAGGATGCCGGCCAGAAGCAGCAGGCTTCCGAGCCCGATCGCCTGGCGGCTGTGGACAAACCCGCCCATCAGCCCGAACAGGTCCTCAAGGCCTGGCGCCGATCAGAAACCCGACGTCGATTTTGCAACCAGCTTGAGAGCACCTTTTTCAATCCGATAGAACGGCATCGATCGCTCGCTGGATCCGTCGGCCCGAAACCGGAACAGGCCTGTCGATCCACGAAACCCGTTTGGGTTTTCGAGAATTTTCTTGCTGAAGCCTTCAGGCCCGACCGCGCTGGCAATCCCCGCGGTCAGGGCAACCATATCATAGGCGTAGGCCACATTGACGTCGGCCGGGTAGTTGTATGCGGTCATGAAACGGTCGGCGATCGGCCCGGTTTCGCGCGGATCGAGCGTGGCGATATAGGCCCCCTCGAACAGCGGATCCATCGGACGGTCCAGCCAGCGGTTCGTCCCGACGACGGAGATTTTCTTCCCCGGAATGCCCTTTGATTTGAGGGCGGCAAGGATGGCTGACGGACTGCCATCGCCGCTGGCGACGACGACGGCGTCGGGAGCTTCCACCAGCGAGCCCATATCGTCGACCGCCTTCGCGCCACCGTCGCCGACCGAATACGGGACGGTGACCGCCAGTGTCGCGCCGTAGATGCTGAGGCTGTTTGCGACGCGCTTTTCGATAGCGCCGGCGTTTTGGCCTGCTGCGACAAGCAGGACGAACTTCTTGCTGCCTTTCGCCGCCAGTCCCGCGGCGCCCGCCGCAGCGCTGTCCGCTTCGCCAAGCGGCACGGCATAAACCCCGGCGCCGCCGGCGAAATTATCGGCAAGCGCCAGGACCGGTGGCCGCGTCGATCCCGACAGCGTGGCAATATGCTGGGCTGCCGGCAGTTCGGTCGGGCCGATGACGGCCTTCGACCCAGTCGTTATGGCGGTTATCGCCAGTTTGCTGGCCAGCGTGCTGTCGCCTCTGGTGTCCTCTACCGTCAGCGTAAGCAACCCATTGCCGATATCCGTCATCGCCAGCTTGGTGGCGTCGAGCATCTTCCTGCCGTTTTCGCCTGCCGTTCCGGCGGCGGACAGCGGCAGCAGCATGGTGATCTTCGTCGGACCGGTGCCCAGCGACTGGGTCGCCTGGACTGGACCGGCGACAGCGGCGCCATTTTGCCCGGCAGGTACGGCAACAGCGGCGCCGTTCTGCCCGGCAGGTACCGCAACAGCGGCGCCCTTCTGCCCGGCAGGTACGGCAACCGCCGCCGGACCGAGCGCTTCGGAAACGCGATCTTTCGATTGGCAGCCCGACACCATGGCGGCGAGCGCAAGGGCGATTGCCCATGTCCGTGGACAATGGACCTGTCGGCCAGCTTCCATGAATGCTCAACCCCTATTTGCCGCCGGCTTCCCGGTCTGGCCCTCAAGTCATGTTACGGCGGACTTGCCGTGCCGTCTGCATTTCTTTTAACCGCCGAAAAGCCTGGCCCTGAGCGCCTTGATCTGTCGTGCCTGCCCGGCACTCCGGTAGTCGGCGCATTTCATGTATCGCGGCCCGGGAACGAACACACGGCGCACGCACACATTTTTTCCCTGGGCAGGAGCTCCGCCACTTGGCGAAAATGCGGAAAAGCCGAAGGATGCCACCGGCAACGGGCCGGTCACGTCGATGCCGTCCCTTGCCAGGATTGCCCGCGCACGCTGACAGTAGAGCACCGAAAGTGCCGAGAACCGGCTTTCACTGTGCCCGGCGCGATATTTCATGACGGTGGTGCACAGATCGCCGGCGGCCAGCCTGTTGGCCTGCGCAAGATATCTGACCCCCAGCGCGATGTTGGTCGCCGGTGCGCTCAAATCGTCCAGGGAGCCTCGAAAGCCGAGCATCCTGGCCGTCGCCGGCATTACCTGCATCAGGCCGACTTCGCCATCGGCGCCCTGCACGTCGGGATCGAACCCGCTTTCGATCTCCATGACGGCATGCGCCAGCAGCGGCTCCAGGCCATAGATCGATGCCTGGCAACTGGCAAACGCCTTGAATGTCTGCCGGGTCCACTGCGTGGCCGCCTCACAGTGCACCGGTCGCACCGGATTGGAGGACTGTTCCACGGAAGGTCGTTCCAGCCAGTTGGCGCGGGCCGGCGTGACCGTCTGGCCAAAGCCGATCAACGCGACCGCACCGGCGATCGCGCCCAAAAATGATCCGTCGGCTGTCATGACGGCCAACAGGCGTGACTTCGCCTATCCGGTCAGTGCATGTACTCGACCATGCGATCGTGAAAACACTCGCATTTGTTGAGCGTGTCTTCGTCCTTGTAGTTCGTCTTCAGGTAGCCGTAAGCCATGCCGCAAGCGACCTTGGCCTCTGACGCCCAGACAAAGACGGGCCGGGACGAGTTGATCCACTCCGAACTGTTGGCGGCCGCCACCGACTCGTCCATCAGCTTCACCACCTGCGTCCTGAGATCGACGATGTTGTCGGTCAGCACCAGGTTGGACGTGCCGACGGTACGGCAATAATCGCCCGTCGGACCTTCGATGATGTCGGCGGCATACCCCGTCGACCCGACTGCCAGCAACAGCGTCGCAGCGGAAACCAGCAGTCTTGCAGAACGTTTCATGTTGAGCTCCCCTCGATATTAGCGATGTATAACATAGTCGCGTGGTCGTGCGCCATGGCGTTAAACCAGGTTTGCCGTCGTCGTATGCTGGGTTACGCCATCGTCGTAGAGCAGCGTGATGGTGTTGGCAGCGGGGTGGTTCACGAGTTCAGCCACTTCGACAAAATTGGCCGGATTTCCCGAACCGCTCGTGTCGACGCTCAGCGCGCCGGTTCCCGCATCGTAGTTCACGAAGTTGCCGATGTTGCCGCCGCCAGGAGCCGTGTCGAACAAGGACGACAGGTCGATCTTGTCGCCGTGCCCACCGACACCGCTGTAGTCGACAATGAGATCATTGATATCCAGGCTGTCGAGCTTGAACGTGTCGGCTCCGGCTCCGCCGGTCATGGTGTCCTGGCCTAGGCCGCCGATGAGGAGGTCGTTACCGTCGCCGCCGTTCAGAGTATCGGCTCCGGCAAACCCTTGCAGGATATCGTTGCCTCCATTGCCGTTCAGCGTGTCGCCATTGGCCGTACCCTGCATGGTCTCGGCATCCGCCGTGCCAGTATAGGTAACACCGTTGACAACGTGAACGTCCAGTTGCTGTGCCGGTGACGTATCGCCGTCCGCGTCTTTCACGGTGACGTTGAAGGTCAGATCGGCATTTTGGGCCGTCGTCGTGGTGCTGACCAGACCGATATCGGAGATCTTGAACCCAAGATCATTGGTATCGGAGCTCAGGTTTTGTGTCCCGGTGCTCGCCCCCCCGGCGCCGATAGCACCGTTGAGATTGATGGCTGTGCCGGTGATGCCTTCATCGGTCGGAGTGATCTGTGCGCCCACCAGCACGTAGTGCTGACCAGCCGCATTGTAGTCGTTCGATTCGATGATCAACAGGCCGTCATTGTTGTCGAGCGTTACGCCAGAGTAGATGCCCGGACCAGGGCCCGCGCCCCTGAAGATGTCGCCGTTCTCGACATACATTGCCTTGGTTGTATAGGTGTCGGCAACCGTGTCGTAGAGTTTCAAGATGACGATGAAGTCTTCGGAGTTCCCGATGCCATCAAACTTCAGGAACATCGAACCGACCTGGGCATCGGGTGTCTGGCCCGTAAATCCTGTCGGGTTCGTGGTGAAGAAGTCCATATCCATGACTTCACCCTTGCCCATTGTATCGCCGGCAACGCCATTTGCCGTGCCGGAGATGGACACGAATGCCGAATCCTGGGTGAGCAGTTCTCCGTTCACATAAGTAAGCGTGCTGCCGTCAATCGAACCCGATTGCAGGTTGTTGGCACCAGTGCCATTGCCCGGTTCCGCATAGCCGGTAAACTGGATGAACAGGTTTGTATTGACCTGGGCTACCGCCACATCTGGCTGGCTGTTGTCAACCGTCGAGGATCCCGGCTGGTAGCCGACGATAGAAGACGAATTGCTCACTGTACTGATCGTTACCGCGGAGATCGGGTCGGCCAGGTCCACGGTGTAGGTTCCCGCCACCTTGTCGAAAGTGAGGGTGCCGGTTTCATGGGTAGACACCCCACCCGTGAGATAGCTGAAGCTGAGGTTGAAGACAGCCTGAGTCGACGTTTCAGAAGCCCAGGCTACGGTCGGCGTCGTGATCGCGTTTCCGGCCACGGTGCCGGCCAATGTGATGGCGGCAAAGTCAGAATTGAGGCTGCTGTACGTCGTATGTCCGTCAGCACCGATGGAGTAGTCGAACACACCGGTGCCGCTGACGGTCCCGCTGTTGGCGAAATAGAGATCCGTCTTGTCGAGAACCGTCGGGCCGTCATCGTCGAAGGTAATCTGGTTCGACACATCGGCCGTGCTGCTGGTCGCCGTGTCGTTGTCGCCGTCCTTGACCGCGACGGTCACGCCGAGGCTGCCGCTGGCAAGCGTCAGCGTCTCGTCGTAACTGTTAAAGCCGTTGCCGACCGTCGCTTCGGCCGGATGATCCAGCGACAGATACTGCTCGACCGTAACCGCGCCTGTTACGGCATTGATCGAGATTGCAAACGCCGCCTGGCCATTGAAAGTGCCGCCGGACACAACACCGACAACCGCGCTGCCGACCAGTTGCAGGCTGATCGCCGAGCCGTCCGTCAGCGTCAGGCCCGAGTTGGCGTTCGTCACCGTCAGTGCATAGACCGTGCTCGACGAAGCCGCGGGACCATCCGCGCCAAACAGCGCGCTTACGGTCACGAGAGCTCCTAGGCTGGTCGCTGTCGAGATATAGCCCGAGCCCGCTACATCGGGATCATCGCCCTTCACGACTGCGCCCGTGTTGATCGTGGCAACACCGCTCGAGGTCGCCGTCTCGTCGAGCGCGACCTTCACCGCCGAAGCAGCAACCACCGACACCGACGGACCGTCATCGAGGAAGGTCAGGTTCTGGCCGATATTGGCCGTCGCCGTCGCCGTGTCGCCGTCCTTGTCGGTCACCGTTGCCGTCAGCGTGATCAGATTGTCCGCCAACAGGCTCTTGGCATCGTTGGGATCGGCGGCGT
>NZ_JAMYMV010000037.1:0-63188 GCF_040318715.1 Mesorhizobium sp. M1050
CGACAGGATCGAGGGCCGCCAGCACCCGGCTGAAGGTGTCGTGGCTGGGCGCGCCACGCTCGAGCGGGATGAACTGCCGCAACAGATCGAGACGGTTCCTGGCAAACAGCTCCATCTCCGTGCAGTGCGTCGCCCCGCAAAGCACCGCCGCAAGTGCTACGAACAAAATCTCCGGCAACGAGTGCTGCGCGGTCAAGTCCCGTGGGTCCGGCACCTCGCCGAATACATCCAGAAACACCATCACGGCCTCCGATCATTCAGAGGTCCTCTCAGAATCGATTTCCGCACACCACACAAGAGTCCGTTTGTACTCATGTGCGATTCCCCTGCCCTTGAGGGGGAGATGTCCGGCAGGACAGAGGGGGGCGCCACGCAATGATGCGGGAGAAAAGCTTACCCCGCGCGGCCACCCCCTTGCTCGGCTTTGCCCGCCTCCTGCGCCGCTACGGCTTTGCCGTCGCGCCCGAACAAGTCTCCGGCTTCATGCAAGCGGTGACATTGCTCGGACCGCGCTCGATGGCCGACATACGCGAGGCGGCGCTCGCGACGCTGGCGCCGCCGCCCGACCGCCGCGACGAATTCGAGGCGCATTTCCAGAGCCATTTCTATGGCAACACATCGGCGATGGTCGAAGGCGACGCCGACGAGGAAACCCGCATCAAGGATGATGGCGGCGCCGACGAACAACAGAACGAAGCCGACCGGCAACAAGAGGGCGGCGAGCTGTCCTCGGCCCTGGAGCAACTGAGCAGCCGCGATTTCCAGCGCGACAATGACGGCCTTGCCGCTTTCCGCCGCAAGCTCGCTTCCGCCTTGCCCGCCCGCCGCTCGTTCCGTACCGTGCGCACCCACTCGCGCGGCAAGCTCGATCTTCGCAGGTCGCTGCGGGAAATCGTCAGCGCCGATGGCGACGTCCCCTCGCCGCTGCTGCGACGCCGCCAGACCGTGCCGCGCAAGCTGCTGATCCTCATCGACGTGTCCGGCTCGATGAAGCTGCATACAGCGGACTATCTCAAACTCGCGCATGCCGCGGTGCAGGGCGCCGAACGCGCCGAAATCTTCACCTTCGGCACGCGGCTGACCCGCATCACCGGGGCATTGCGCATCCGCGACCGCGACCAGGCTTTGGCCCGCGCGGCCGCCCAGGTTGACGACTGGGACGGCGGCACCCGCATGGGACCAACGCTGCTCGCCTTCCTCTCGGTGCCGCGCTTTTCCGCTTTTGCACGCGGCGCCGCGATCATCATCCTGTCCGACGCGCTGGAGCGCGGCGACCATGGCGAGCTGGAGACGGCCATGCATCGGCTGAGTGCCCGCGCCTTCCGGCTTTCGCTGGCCACGCCTTTGGCCGGAGACCCGCGCTTCCGGCCGGCAACGGCGGCATTGCGCGCCATCCTGCCGGTGATCGACGATCTCGTCGACGGCTCGTCGCTTGCCGGCCTCACCGATTTCATCCTGTCGCTCGCCCGCCCTGCCCCGGCTGCGGCGACAATCTGGAAGAGGGTTTCGTGATGCAGAAGGCAATCGACGCACATTTTCACATCTGGCGCCAAAGGGATCAGCCCTGGCTGGTCGGCCCGATGGTGCCGCGCATCTTCGGCCCTTACGAGCCGATCCGCCGCGACTATCCGATCGAGGAGTTTCTGGCCGACCAGAAGGGATCCGGCGTCGAAAAGGCCGTCTATGTCCAGACCAACTGGGCCAGGGAGGATTTCGAGAAGGAAGTCGCCTTCCTGCAGAAGACCGCTGACGAGACCGGCTGGCCGCATGCCATCGTCGGCTACACCGACATGACTGTCGACGACGTCAGGCCCCAGATCGATCGCTTGAAAAAATATCCGCTGCTGCGCGGCGTGCGCATGCAATTGCACTGGCACGAAACGCTGGCCTTCCGCTTTGCCGCTTCGGCGGACCAGGTCATCGACCGTAAGGTGCGGGCGAATGTTGCGCGGCTGAAGGATTATGGCTTGTCCTTCGACCTTCAGCTCTTCCCTGCCCAGATGAAGGACGGGCTGACGCTGGTCGGCGAAAACCCGGAGACGAATTTCATCCTCACTCATGCCGGTATGCTGACCGGCATGGAACCGGAAACCACCGAGGCCTGGAAGACCGGACTGCGCATGCTGTCGGCAGCGCCCAATCTCTACGCCAAGCTCTCCGGCCTCGGCACCTTCGTCCACCGCAACGACCCGGCGCTGATCGCCTATATCGTCGACAACGCGATCGAGATCCTGGGCGCTGACCGTCTGATGTTCGGCTCGAACTTCCCGATTGAAAAGCTATGGACCAGCTACGCCGAACTGATCAAGGCGCACCGCAATGCGATGGCCAAGCATGGCGCGGCGGCGGAGGCGGATATTTTCTGGAACACGGCGGAGAAGGTTTACCGGCCGGTGTGAGAGCGCGCTTCCCGCCCCCACAAGTGAGAAGATAAGGTAAGCCGCGCCTACCTTACCTCGAACTGCGGATCGACCGGGATCTGCATCGCGGTCACCAGATGGTTGGTCTGGCCGGCGAGCCCGATGATCGACACCAGTTCGCCATGCTGGACATCGGTCATACCCTTGGCTCGCGCTGCCGCCGTGTGCGAGTGAACGCAGTACGAGCAGCCATTGGCGGTCGACACCGCGATGTAGATCATTTCCTTGGTCAGCGGATCGATGGCGCTGTCGGCGACCATCACCACCTTCAGCTGTTCCCAGATCCGCTTCAACGCCGCGGGATCATTGGCCAGCCCACGCCAAAAATTGTTGACGAAGTCCGATTTGCGCGTCGCGCGGATGTCGTCGAACACGGCCTTCACCGCCGGGATTTTCTCCACCTCGGCATCGCTGAGAAGTCTTGTGGTGGCCATGGCGTGATCCTTTCGTTTCGATCGATGAACGTTAAATCAAGTTCCGAGCAAAGGCGGCTAACCAGCTTCTCTGACTCAGTTTTTTGGCGCGAAATAGCCTAAACTTCGTCATCCTAGGGCGAAGCAGGCGCGAAGCGCCGTCGCGGAGACCCTGGGATCCATTCCGTGACCTCTGCCGAAGAGTGCAGCGGAACAGAATTCTGCACCGCGGCAACGCTACGGAGTCCCGGCATGGATCCTCGGGTCTGCGCCGCGTCGCTACGCTCCTTGCTTCGCCCGTGGATGACGAAGGGATGGATTTTTTGGCCAAATATCGACGTACGCACCGCCCGGAACCCTAGTGAACAGCCGCGTACATGATCTTCTCCTCCGTGACCTCCGCCGGCGAAAACTCCTCGACGATGCGGCCTTGCCGGCAGACCAGGATGCGGTCGGACAGGTTCATGATCTCCGGCAGATAGGACGAGATGACGACGACGGCGAGGCCCTCGTCGGCCAGACGGTTAATGATCTGGTGGATCTCGGCGATCGCGCCGACATCGACGCCGCGCGTCGGCTCGTCGAAGATGACGATGCGCGGCTTCTGCACCAGGCCCTTGCCGATCACCACCTTCTGCTGGTTGCCGCCGGACAGCTCGACGACGCGGGCATTGTCGTTGATCGCCTTGATGTTCAGCGTCTTCGTCCATTCCGCCGAGAGCACGCGCATCTCTTGCGCGTTGATCACCCACGCCTTTTCGCGGCCCGCCGCCAGCAGCCCGCCGAACAGGTTCTCGGCAATGCCCATCGTCTCGAAGATGCCTTCGCTCTTGCGGTCCTCGGTGACATAGACGATGCCGTCGGCCACCGCTTCGCTCGGCACGAGATAGCGCACTGGCCTGTCGTCCAGTTCGATGGCGCCGCCGCGAAGGAAATCGCGCTTGTAGATGCCGGAGACGATCTTGAAGGTCTCGGTGCGGCCGGAGCCGATCAGCCCGAACACACCGGTGATCTGGCCCTCGAAGATCGAGAAGGAATTGTTGCGCACGACATTGCTCATCGAGATGTCTTGCACCGACAGCACCTTCTTGCCAGCCTTGCGCAGCTTGGACTGGTCGCGCTGGCGGTAGATCTGCCCCGACAGCGTGCGCCCGACCATGGCGGCGACGATCCTGTCGCGGTCGAAGGCCGATGTGTCGTCGGTGATCACCAGTTCGCCATCGCGCAGTATGGTGATGCGGTCGGCAATCAGCAGCGCCTCTTCCAGAGCGTGGCTGATGAAGACGATCGACACGCCGCTCGCTTTCAGTCTGCGGATCAGCGCGAAGAAGTGTCGCTTCTCTTCCGGCGTCAGCGTCGCCGTCGGCTCGTCGAAGATGATGATCTCGGCATTGTGGTGCACCGCCCGTGCGATCTCGACCATCTGCCGCTTGGCCGCACCCAGCGTTGCCACCATGGCGTTCGGGTCGACTGGAAAATTCAGCGATTGCAGGAACTGCTGCGCGGAGATGTAGGTGCCGCGCAGCCGGTTCAGGAACTTTTCGGTGCCGAGGTAGAGGTTCTGCGCCACCGTCATCGATGGTACCAGGCTGGTTTCCTGGAACACCATGGCGATGCCGGCTTCAAGCGCGGCATGCGGCGAGGCATAGGCGATCTCCTGGCTATGGTGGAACATCTTGCCCGAAGTCGCGTCGACCACACCGGCGATGATCTTGGTCAGCGTCGATTTTCCCGCGCCGTTCTCGCCGAGCAGCGCGTGGATCTCGCCCTTGCGCAGCTCAAAGCTGACATTCTTCACCGCGGGCACGCCGCGATAAGTCTTGGTGACATTCTCCAGCCGAACGATCGGTTCCATCAGAAGCCTCCCGAAGCAATGTCGACCGCCAGTACGCAGTCACCGCCCCTGGAGGCGATGAACAGCCGGCCATCTTTTTCCGCCACGCTGCAGATGCCATGGCGCGTGCCGTTGGCGCGGCTGTGCAGGCTGAATTGCGGCTGCATCTTCGCGTCGAGCCTCACCACCAACCCGTAGGAGCGGCTCGGCGACCATGGCTTGTGGATGCCCATGGTGCGGATGCCGCCGCATTGCAGCGGTTCGAGGAAGCTGCGGCTGGAGGCCAGCGCCGGCGCGATCCAGTAGGCCGGCGGCACCTGGTCGAGCATGTCCTGCCGGTAGTGCGTCTCCTGCAGCACGAATTCGATCAGCCGGTTGCGCGGCGCAAACAGGGCCAGCCAGGCTCCGCCATCGGCGGATGGCGACAGCCGGGAGGGATAGCCTGGCAGATGAGTCAACCACCGTCGAACGATTGCCCGTAGCGCCATCGAAGCGGACAAGCTGATGGCGCCAGCTTTCACTGACCAGAACATCCCTGCCGATGGGATACAGCCCATAGGGAAAGGCGATGTCGCCAGCGACCTTGCGGAAGCCGCCTGCCGCGTCCCGCTTCCAAAGCGAACCGGACGCTCCCTTCCTCATCAGGTCGGCGGCCCATTGCGAGGGCGCATGCTCGGCCGAGCCAATGGCCAGCCACAGCGTGCCGTCATCCGCATAGGCAAGTGCGGTGATGCAGCTGAGATCAGCCGGCAATGAAACCTCCTTGCCGGATATCAGCAGCTTGCCACTTTCCAGCCCCAGGGTCAGTTCGCCGGATGGCGAGAGCGCCAGCGCCGTGACGGCAGACGGGAAGGTTTCGATCACCTTGGGCTCGGTTCGGGCAGCAAGCGAATAGACAGCGTTGCCGCTGGAGGCCAGCAGCCTCTCACCAGAAACCAGCAGATTGTCCGGCTCCGTCAGTTCGGCAAAAGCCAGCGCATCGTCCAGCCGCGTATTGGGCCGAAAAGCACCGTCAAGCGGCGGAATGGTCACCGCCTTGCCGCGAAACAGGTCGAGCACCGGATCAAGGATCATGGCCTTGCCCCCCAATAAGAAGCGGGGCTGGTCCAGTTCGGGTCGGCGCCAGCGATCTTGTAGCGGCCGACGCGGTTGTTGAGGATGCCGCCGACGAACAGATATCCCTTGTGCTCGCGCATCGAGGTGACCATCGGGTGCGCGCCGCCTGAGAGGTCGCCCATCGCCTCGACGATGCCGCCCTTCTCATTGAATTTCACCACGCCGCCGGTGTTGATGTTGGGGAACAGCCACTCATCCTGCGGCAAGCGGCGCGTCATGCGCTTGCGCATATCGGGGTGGCGCAGCGACAGGTCGAAGCTCGGTGTGCGCATGCCGAGCCACGCCATCCAGTAATTGCCGTCGGAGGCGCGGTTGATGTTGTCGGGATAACCCGGCATGTCGCGGATGACGCATTCGGCTGTGCCGGCCTTCGGCCCTTCCAGCCAGTAGCGATGCACCCGGCAGGCCCAGCTTTCGGCGAAGAACAGCGACTTGCCATCATGCGCCATGCACACACCATTGGTGTAGCGGTAGCCGTCGAGCAGCGTCCCGGTCGATCCGTCCTTCGGGTCGTAGACCAGCAGACGCCCGGTGGCGCGGTTCTCGATCGAGTCCAGCGCCCAATCATGGGCATCGTAGCGCTTGGTCGAATCGGTGAAATAGATCCGCCCGTCCGGCGCGATGTCGCAGTCGTTGGGATCGCGCAACCGCGCATCGTCGACGATCGAAGTCCAGGAGCGCGACGTCTCGGCTGACAGGCGTTTGACCTCCCGATCGGGCGAGACCGAATAGAGCCCCATGGCGCCGACGCAGCTGATCAGATTGCCCGATTTGTCGAAAGCGAGGCCGAGCGGGAATCCGCCGATGTGAGCGAATACTTCCGATTTGACATAGTCCGGCGCGAAGAAGCGGACGATTTCGCCGTGGCGCGTACCGCAATAGAGGTTGTCGTCGCGGTCGAGGATGACGTCTTCCGGCCCTTCCAGCTCGCCAAGCCCGATATGGTCGGCGGCTGATAGCCGGTTGTCGAGTTCGTATGACGTGCCGGAGCCGGGCGCGGCCGACTGTGTTTCGCCCATCTTGAGATAGACCGGCGCGACATAGACTTCGTTCAGCACCTTGTGGCGGTTCTTCAGCCAGCGGATGTCGATGGTCACCGCCACCGCCAGCATGATGCCCAGCACCATCTGGTTGGTACCGGTGCCGTAGCCCAGCCGGATCAGCCCATTGGTCATGGTCAGCACGATGATCGCGCCCATCAGCCCCTTGATCACCGAGCCGCGCCCGCCGCCAAGGCTGACGCCGCCGACCACCGCCGCCGTCAGCGCCATGATCTCGAGATTGAGGCCGGTGCCCGGCCCCGCCCCGCTTAAGCGGCAAGCGATGAGGAAGCCGCCGATGGAGGCACAGAAGCCGGAGAAGACATAGGTCATGAACACCGTGCGGCGCACGCGAATGCCGGCATTGTGCGCCGAGCGCCTGGAGCCGCCGACCGCCAGCACGTGCCAGCCCGGCCGCGAACGCGTCAACGCGATATGGGTGACGATGGCGAGGATGATCGCCAGCCACACCGAAACCGACAGCCCCCAGAAGGTGCTGTCGCCGATGAAGTCGAGCACATCCGAAGTGGCGGTCGAGAGCTGCACATCGGCGGCATAGGTGGTGACCAGGATGTCGAACAGCGCCCGGCCGAAGATGAAGGTGACCAGCGTGGTGAGAAAGGCGCGCAGCCTGAGGTAGCCGACGAGATAGCCGTTGATGGCGCCGAAGACGAGTCCGGTGGCGACCGACGCGGCCATCGCCAGCCAGATCGACTGTTCGAGGATGAAGAAGACATAAACGGCGGAGAAGCAGGAAAGCGCGAAGATCGAGCCGACCGACAGGTCGATGCCGCCGCCCAGCATCACCACGGTCATGCCGGTGACCACCATCGAGAATTCACCGAGCTGGCGGGTCGATTCCTGCAGCGCCGTCAGCTTGAAGAAGCCGGGAATGATCGAGCCGAAGGTTGCCAGCGTCGCCACCAGCGCCAGGAACGGAATGGCGTTGTCGGTCCAGCGTTTGGTCAGGATCTCGCCGACGACATGGTCGGGCACGAGATTGTAGCGCCAGGACTGGAGGCGTTCGCGAAAGGACATAAGGTCACTGCAGCAAGAGAAGGAGGTGGCCGCGGGCAATCCGGTCACCCCGTTGATCGGTGTTGGAGAGTATCGGATTATTTCGCCGCCGCTTGCGCCTGCAGCGCCTTCAGGTCCCAGCAGCTGTCGGGCTTGAGGTCGGCCTTGGTCGTCGCCCTCTCCAGCGTGTAGATGTAGGTGTGCGAGGTGCCGGCCGGCTGGCCGCTCTGCAGCAGGAACTTGATGATGGCGTTCATGTCGCCCGACTGACGGGCAAGTTCGGTCATCACCACGGCGCCATAGGTGCCGTCCTGCAGCTTGTCGCAATCGGCCGCCTTCTCACCGCCGCCGGTGGTGACCAGGAACACCTTGCCGTCGAGCTCGGCGTCGCGGATCGCAGCGGACGCGCCGGTGGCGTCGCCATCCCAGAAGTCGATGATCGAGCAGATGTCCGGGTTCTGCTGCAGCATCGTCGTCGTCACGTTGCGGGAGGTCGTCGCGTCCCAGTTGGAGTCGGGCTTCGCCACCACCTTGAAGTCGGGATGCTTGTCCAGCACCTTCATGATGCCGGCATATTGATAGAGGCTCGACGAATTGGCTTGGTCACCCTGCACGAGGCCGATCTTCTTCGACGAGTTCTCGCCGCAGCCCTTGATCGCCGCTTCGGCCTCGAGCTGGCCAAGCCGATCCCAATCGCTTCCGACAAAGGCGTCGGCCGGAAAATTGGCGGGATTGTCGACCAGGATCACGTAAGTGCCGGCGGCCTGCGCCTTCTTCATCAGCTTGGAATAGGAGTTGAGGTCCGGTGCATGGATGATCAGCACGTCCGGCCTGGTGTCCGACGAGATGGCGTCGGTGATCGCCTGCGCGCCGGCATCGACCACCCAGTTTGGATCGCGCGTCTCGAACACGCCTCCCCAGGCCTCGACTTCGGTCTTCAGATAATGCGCCCAGCCCTGCGCCAGGTCGAAGCCCATCGCCAGCGGCACCAGCATGACACGCTTGCCCTTGAGCGCCTGCGCGTAAGCCGCTGGGCCGGGATCGTCGGCGGCCAAGGTTGGCGCCACGAAGGCGGTAACGGCGAGTGCCGTGGCAGCGGCCATCAATGTCCTGATGAATTTCATGTCAGATCCTCTCGTTTCGATTTTCATTGCCGGCCGACGGAATGAATCGGGCCGGGTACCCCTAAATGTCGCCCTGTTGGGCGGTCTGCTCGTCACGTGGATTGATGATGCCGTCGACGATGATCGCGCCGAGCAGGATCGCCGCCTTGATCAGGTTCTGGTAGAGCAGCGGAATGTCGATGATGGTCATGGCGTTGAGCAGGATGCCGATCAGCGCGGCGCCGACCAACACGTTGCGCACCCCGCCCCGCCCGCCGGACAGGCCGATGCCGCCGATCACCGCCACCAGCACGATGTCGTAGAGCAGCGTCGAATTGACGATGCGGGTGTTGATCGAGTGCAGGCTGGCCGCCGTCAGCAGGCGGCGATCAGGGCCACGAAGGCGGAAAGCACATAGCGCAGCATCAGCATCGGCCTCACCGGAATGCCGATGTTGCGGGCGGCAACGGGATTGTCGCCGGCAAAATAGATGTAACGGCCCCATTTGGTGTAGCGCAGGAACAGGAAGAACAGGAACGCGAGGCCGACGAAGATGAACACCTCGATCGGAATATCGAGAAAGCGCAGGCCGCCGAGCAGTTCGACCCAGTGGCCCTGCGGCACCGGCACGGCGTCCTGCGTGATCAGTTGCGAGCGCACATAGCCGAAGACGAAAGAGCCGGTCGCCAGCGTCACGAAGATCGCCGGTACATCGGCATAGGCAACGAGAAAACCGTTGAGCAGGCCGATGGCCAGCACACCGGCTAGGACATAGGCGAAGGCCAGCCCGTCCGGCGTGCCCGAATTCAGCAGTTGCAGATACCAGGCGACCGACATCGCCATGATCGCCACGGCGGAGAGGTCGATGCCGCGGCCGATGATGACGACAGCCATGCCAAGCGCCAATATGCCAAGCACCGACACGGAGCGGATGATGGCGACGAGGTTGTTGGGATCGACGAAGCCCGGCAGGCCAATCGCCGCGGCAACGAACAGCACCACCGCGATGGCAAAGACAATCCCCTCCTGATTCAGGCTCCTGAAATTCGGCCAGCCGATCGTGTTCATGTCTGCGTTTGCCCCGATGGCAGTGCTGCCATCCCTGGGAAGAAAGCTAATCGGCCCAGCGCCGGTTCGTCAAATGAATCCGCGTTCAGAACCTGGGCTGGCAGCGATATTCACCGAGTGGACGCATCGATTGCCGAAGCTGGCGCAATCCATGGAAAACCCTGCATTTTTGGCAATCGGTTCCGCCATCACGGCCACCGGTGAAAGAACCGCTTCAACACGAAAGCGCAAGGCGGAATTTATCTCCGCATGAGGTGGAAAATTCGATGTCAATTTCCCGGCGTATGGCCGGAGACCTCGGCGCCCGCACCCGCCGGCAGAGCGAGAAAACGCAACGCCGCCACCAGCCCAATGGCGCCGATCACCAGGAAGGCGATTCGAAAATCCACAAGGTCGAGCGCCGGCCTGTCCCTGGCGATCTGCGACAAGTTGAGGACCGCCGCCGCCACCGCGACGCCGAACAGCATCGCCACCTGCTGCAGCATCGAGGACAGCGTTGCTGCCGAGCTACGCTGCGCCGCATCGATATCGGCGAAGGCCAGCGTGTTGAGTGCGGTGAACTGCATCGAGCGCGACAGGCCGGCGATCAGCATCAACACTATGACCAGCGCCTGCGGCGTCTGCGGCGAGATCGCCGCGCAGGCTATGATCGCCGCCGAGGCGATCAGACCGTTGACGACCAGCACCGACCGGAAGCCGAAGCGGCGCAGCGTCGGCGTCGTCACCGTCTTCATGCCGAGGTTGCCGAGGAAATAGGCCAGGATCATCATGCCGGCGTCGACCGGGCTGAGGCCAAAGCCGACCTGGAACAGCAGCGGCAGCAGGAAGGGTGTGGCGTTGATCGCCACCCGGAAGATGGTGCCGGCGGCCAGTGTCGAGATGGCGAAGGTCAGCACCTTGAATGACGAGAGATCGAGCAGCGGATGCGGCGCGCGCCTGAGATGCCGCACCGCCAGCCAGCCGATGACGATGCCGGCGGCGATCAGCGCTGCGGTCGGCAGGACACCGTCCTCCGGATGCGCGATGCGCTCGAGGCCGTAGAGCAGCAAGGCCAGCCCGGCCGATGTCAGCACGAAGCCCGGCCAATCCAGCGGTTTGGGGTTTGCTTCGCGATCACCCGGAATGAAGCGGGCAACCAGAGCAAGCCCGATCACGCCGAGCGGGATGTTGATGAAGAAATTCCAGTGCCAGGACAGAGTGGTGGTGATGAAGCCGCCGAGCACCGGTCCGACCACCGGCGCAAACAGCGCCGGCCAGGTGATCAGCGCGGTGGCGTTGATCAGCTCGGACTTCGAAGCATTGCGCAGGACGAGTATGCGCCCGACTGGCGTCATCAGTGCGCTGCCCAGCCCTTGCACGACACGGGCGGCGACGAATTGGCTCAGGTCTTGAGAGAAGGCGCAGGCGAGCGAGGCCAATGTGAATAGGATAATCGCCAGCAGGAAGATGTTGCGCGCGCCGAACCGGTCGGCGAGCCAGCCCGACAGCGGCACGAACACCGCCATGATCAGCATATAGGCGGTGATGCCAATGCTCATCGCCACCGCCGACACGCCGAACGACGCGCCCATCTGCGGCAGCGAGGTCGAGATGATCGTCGAATCCAGCAGTTGCATGAAGAAGGCGATGGCGACGATCAGCGCCACGCGCCGCGCATTGGTGGCCGTCTCGGGTAAGGTCTCGGTCTCGGGAATGGCAGTCATGACGGAAGCGGTTTGAACAGCATTTGCTTAGCCGCGTCCAGGCACAGCGCAACAAACTTTCGTGTCGCGCCGCGCAAGGCGAGGCCAGACGGTGATCGAGCCGCGTGTCCATCTCGAGCCAATGCTCGGCAGCGACGCCGAGATGCTCTACGCGGCGCTCGCCAGCGGAAGTTGGCAGACGGACTTAGCTCCGGCCGACCTTGTCCAGGAACAGGCGTAGCTCGGCCGGGTCCATGTGCACGACATGCCTGTCTTCGGGATAGGCCAGGCTGTTGACGTCGGCGACATATTCCGAGAACGCGGCGATGCGCTCGGCCTGCAAGCGGTCATATTCGGCGGCGAAATTGCGATAGACCTTGGAGTGACGAGGCATGTGGCCACGGTTCTGTCCGAGAATATCGTCGGCGAACAGATATTGCGCATCGCAGCCGGTGCCCGCCCCCATCGACAGCATGATCAACGATGTTCGTTCCGAGATAGCCTTGGCCACCTCGACAGGCACGACCTCGATCTCGGCGCCGATGGCGCCGGCGGCCTCCAGCTGCTTTACCGCTTCGAGTATCTGGATGGCGGTGTCGGCCGTCTTGCCGACCGCCTTGAAGCCGCCGGTCCAGGTCGCGCGGGAAGGAATAAGGCCGACATGGCCGATCACCGGAATGGCATCGTCCGCCATCCGCTTGATCGTGGCGTAACCGGCGCTGCAATAGACCGCGTCGGCGCTGGCCTTGTAGAGCCGAAAGGCCCAGCGCACGAAATCGTCCGCCGTGCCGATCTCGTAGAAATTCTCGCCGGGCATGGTGAACAGGCTGGGCGCCGCATCGCGGTATTGCGGGTTGAGCACCAGTTCGGGCGGCACCGAGACGATATCGACCCCTGCCCGCTCGGCGGCCTCGGCCTCGTCCATCGTCAGCACGCGTAGCATGGTCAACTGGCGCTTGCCCTTCATGGCGCGCAGGTCGGCGACGGTCGGTCTTTTTCGGCTCATCGAAAGGGGTTCCCTCTGTTACTTGGTGCGGCAGGTCAGCCGATCTCGATCATGACCTTGCCAGCTTCGATGCGCACTGGATAGATCTTGAGATTGACGCACACCGGCGCGCCTTTGGCGACACCTGTCTTGTAGTTGAAGCGGCCATTGTGCTTAGGGCATTCGATGATGTCGTCCATCACCAGCCCGTCGGCCAGATGTGCCTTCTCATGCGTGCAATAGCCGTCGGTGGCGAAGTACTCGTCATCGGGACTGCGATAGATGGCGAAAGTGCGTCCGCCATGATCGAAGCGGATGACGTCCTCTTCCTCGATATCGTCGACGGCGCACGCTTCCACCCAGTCGGCCATCTCTGTCTCCTGCAACTCTATTCCGCCGCCGCCGGAACGGTCAGCGCGTGGAACTCCTCGCGGTACGGCCGTGCCGTCGGCGGCAATTCGCGCTTGAGGAAGTAGTCCTCGTACTGGAGCTGCTTGATCAGCACCGGCCAGACCTCGCGATAGGCATGCCACATCGATGGATTGGGCTCCGGCAGGTCATGCTTGATCAGTTCGTGCAGCTTCGGCAGCGCATGATAGGGCACCATCGGGAACATGTGATGTTCGACATGGTAATTCATGTTCCAGTAGATGAAGCGGCTGATCGGGTTCATGTAGACGGTGCGCGTATTCAGCCGGTGGTCGGTGACATTGTCGGCCAGCCCGATATGCTGCAGCAGGCCGGTCAGCACCATGTGCCAGCTGCCATAGAGGCGCGGCAGGCCTATCAGCACCGGCGGCAGGAACGACCACAAAAAGAGCGCCAGCGCGATCGCCGCGACATAGATGGCGATATGCCAGCGCGCGGCGGTGACCACCTTGCGCAGCTCCATCTCGGGGATAAAACTCTTCTCGTCGGGCGAGATGCTGCCGAACGCATTGCGCACCAGTGTGGGCAGCGAATAGCGGAAATCGAGAATGCCGGTGAAGGCAAGCGCGGCGCGCAAGAGGTCCGGCGGACGCATCACAGCGATCTCGGCATCGCGGCCGACGATGATCGTGTCGGTGTGGTGGCGGGCATGGCTCCAGCGCCAGGTCACCGGATTGCGCATCAGCATGAAACTGGCGATCTGGTAGACGACATCGCTCATCCAGCGGGTGCGGAAGGCGGTGCCGTGGCCGCACTCATGCCAGCGCGAGTCGCTGGAGGACCCGTAGAGCACGCCGTAGACGAGCAGGAACGGCACCACCCACCACGTGCCCCAGAACCAGATGATACCGGCGGCGGAGCCCAGTATGGCTGATGTCCAGATGATCGTGTCGCGGATCGCCGGCCCGTCCGAGCGCTGCATCAGCTCCTTCATTGCCTTGCGAGGAACGTCGGTGTGGTACCACTCGGCCGAGGCCAATCCGGTCTCGATCGCGATGCGTGTGCTTTCGCCGACCAGGCTGTAGTCGCGCTTTTTTCCCATCACATCGACCTCCGATTTCCGACCCGCCAGCCGGAGCATTCGCTTCGCATCATGACCTGCCCGCCAGTCTCGGAAAGTTGCCCGACGGCGCAGGATAATCCTGTTGCGGTTGCCTGGTGATCGAGACGATCCTCCGTTCGGCGGCGGCGATCGCGCCGGCGCCGTCGATCACCCGGAATACCGCATCATAAGAGCGGCCTTCGCCATGCTCCAGCCAGATCATCTCGCCACGCTCGCGCGCCGCGAGATTGCCGAGCACATGATGCGTCGAGGGTTCGATACCCAGCGCATATTGCCCGGCCTGGAAATTCTGCCATTCATAGGCGCAAGGCAACTGGTCCTTGCGGGTCACGACCTCGAAGCCAAGTCCGAGACGGTCGTTGACAACAGCGACTGGCACCTCGCCATTGCCGTCCGCCGCCATGTCGTGCTGCCAGACCTGTTCGCTGAAACCCAGTCGCGGCGCCGGCACTGTGCGGTAGCCGACCTTCTGCGCCTCGTAGCGCTCGCCATCATGGCCGGCCCAGACGACGTCGCGGATCGGCGCCAGATAGCGCGCGCCCTCATCGAGCAAGGGGTGGCTGACATTGACATGGTAGAAATACATGTGCGGCGTACGGTTGAAGCCGTGATTGACCACGCGGTCCGACAGCCGGATCTCATTGCCGCCGACATCGGCCTCGATGCGCCGCAGCAAATGCAGGTCCTCGCCGAACACCGCCGATTGCTGGACGATGCCTTCGGCCCACAGCACACAGCGGTCGCCGTCCCAAGCCTCGCCATAACCGGTCAGCCGCGCCGGAATGGTGCCGACGCGGCCGTGCAGCGAATGCACCACGGTCTTCCTGCCCGGATAATTGTAGCTATCGACCGGCACTTCCTCCCGGCCCAATATGTGGTCGAGGCCGCAGGTGACCAGCAGCCCGGAAAAAGAGCGCGCCCAGGCGAGCCCTCCTTCCCCCTCATAGTCGTGCAGGCCGGAATGACGAAAGCCGCTCGGCGAATGCCAGCCGATCGCCTGTCCCCTGAAGTCGCAGTCGGCGATATCGAGTGCCCGGTCGACCAGCGCGGTGAAGCGCAGGCCCGAGCCGGTACGGAACTCCAGCATGCGGATGCCGCGTTCCACCCCGTCGCCAAGCGTCATCAGCCGCACGCCGGCGAATTGCGAAAGCATGCCCGAGCGTTCCGAGACCTGCCGGCGCGAAAGCGTCTTGCCGTAAAGTTCTACCATGTGACGGCCGCTTTCTTCACTGCACTGTCGTCCCATCAATCGGCTGCGCTAACCACCGTCACAGACCGTTGGCGCGGAACTTCCCGTCGAGGAATTTCTTGGCGCGCGGCACGTCGTCTTCCGAGAGGTGCTCGATGATGACCGGGATGTTCGGATGCTTTTGCGCCAGCCGCTGGAGGTAGAGGTCGTAGTTCAGCGACCCGAGGCCGGGTGCCGGCAACTCGATCTCACCGACGCCACGGAACGTGTGGCTCTCCAGCGCATCCTCGTCGCCGATATCGGCGTGCTTCTCGGACTTATCGCCGCCCGAACGCTTGACGTCCTTGGCGTGGGCTATCCTGATCTTGTCGGTCAGCGTGTCGAACACCTGGTTCAGGATCTGGTCCATCCTGTCGATGTTGTGCGTCTCGAAATAATTGGTCGGATCCATCAGAAGGCCGAGGCCGGGATGATCGACCTGCGCGAACATCTTCACCGTCTCCTCGACCGAGCCGACGACGTTGTTGACATAGGTCTCAAGCAGGAAGACCGCGCCGTGGTCATAGGCCGTCTGGGCAAGATCAGCGACCACCTTGCGGCATTCCTCGAAGCCTTCCTCGGTCTTGTTCTTGGGGTGATGCACCCAGTCGGATTCGGTGTTGTAGGTGCCGGTTTCCGAGATCACGTAAGGGGAGCCGAAATGGCGGGCGTTGCGGATGATCTCCTTGAGGTAGCCGACGCGCCTGTCGCGCTCGGCCTTGTCTGGATGGATGATGTTGGTGTAGCCCGACACGCAGCAGACGGGCAGATTGTGGTCGCGGAAGACGTCGCGCACCGTCTTGGCCTTGTCCCTGGTGATCTGCCCGGCCGACAGGTCGACATCCTTGAAATGAAGGTCGAGCTGCACCGTGTTGAAACCGAGCCCGCGGATCTTCTTCGCCGTCTCTTCGAGACCGTACGGGAAATAGCCCGTGAAAATACCTGCCTGCATCATGGTGTGAATTCCTCCCTGTAAGCGATTCAGTTGTCTGGCATTTCAGTTGCGGTGATCAGGTAGCGATCTCGGAAAGCTTGACGGTGCGGCCCTCATCGATCGAGCGGTAGCCCGCCTCGACCATCGCCATGGTCTTGACGTTGTCGGCGACCGACAGCGCTGGCGGCGTGCCGGTCTTCACCGCGTGCTGGAGCTGTTCCATCACGCCGATAAAGGCATGCGGGAACCACATCGTGTCCCAGCTCGGGCTGATCCATTCGCCGCCGGTGGTTTCGGTTGAGGCATAGGTCAGCGTCGAGGCAGCACCTGTCGGCCATCCGATAGTGCCCTTGGCGACTCCCTTGGTGCCGTCGACACGCCAGTTGATATGCTGGTCGTCCTTGTAGCCATCCTGGCGCGGACCGGACCAGACATCCTCCAGCGACACGGCAAGCACGCCGGAAGGGAAGCGCAGCGTCGACACGGTGATGCCGTCGGAGTGGTCGAATTTCGTGCGCGGATCCTTGCGCGTCAGCGTGGTGATTTCATCCGGGTCGCCGAACAGAAAGCGCAGCACATCGAGGTGGTGCACGCTCATATTGGCAAGCGTCAGCCGGTCGTAGTCCTCCAGGAAGCTCTGCCAGTGCGGGATGGCGTGCATGTCGATCTGCGCGAAGACGATGTCGCCCAGCGCACCGCTGTCGATGATCTGCTTCAAGACGCGCATCGACTGGTCGTAGCGCATGTTCTGGTTGACCGAGAGGATCTTGCCGGCCTTGGCCGCCTCGTCGCGCAGCTTGACTGCTTCGTCAACCGACAACGCCAACGGCTTCTGCGCCAGGATCGCCTTGATGTGCTTCTGCTTCAGCGCGTGCCGGATCAGCGCCGGCTGCTGGTCGGGCGGAAAGGCAAGATCGATGATCTCGACACTCGTATCCTCGATCAGCTGCTCCGGTGTATCGTGCACCGTCCCGATGCCCCAGCGGGTCGCCACCTTCTCGGCACTGGCCCGGGTGCGCGAGGCGATCGCCACCACGGGGAAACCAGCTTCCTTGTAGGCAGCGAGATGGCACTCGGCCATGATCATGCCGGCGCCGACGCAGCCGATCCGGTATTCCTTGGTGCGGACCTTCACGTCCGGCTCGAAGCCCTTGTGTGCCATCTGATCCTCCCGAGACTCTTTCCTTGCGGCCGCCGTCATCGTGCCAGCGCTCCCCCGCTCTGTCCGAAATAATGCACGCGGGCCGGCTCGCAGGATATCGCCACCATCGCGTCCGGCCGGATGTCAGGCTGCCCGCGCAGCAATGCCTTTAGCCGCGCCTGCCCGGCAGCGAGCGTCACCACGGTGTAGCCGCCAAGCGGCTCGACCTCGAACACCCGCGCCGGGCGGCCCAAGCCCCCATCCGCCCACGCTGTAACCTTGATATCTTCCGGCCTGAGCCCAATCTCGACGGTATCGGCGGGAGCAGTCTTGTCGGCAATGCGGATCGTGCCTTCAGCCGCCTCGACGCGGCCTTCGCCGCGCGCCGATTTCAAGATGTTCATCATCGGCGAGCCGAGCAGCCGCGCCACATAGGTGCTGGCCGGATGATCATAGAGTTCGGCCGGTGCACCGATCTGCCTGATCCTGCCGTCCTCCAGCATTGCGATGCGGTCGGCGACCGACATCGCCTCTTCCTGGTCGTGCGTGACATAGATCAGCGTCTTGCCGAGCTCGCGCTGGATGCGCTTCAGCTCGACTCGCGTTTCTTCGCGCAGCCTGGCGTCGAGCGCCGAGATCGGATCGTCCATCAGATAGGCGTTGGGATCGCGCACCAGCGCACGTGCGATCGCCACGCGTTGCCGTTCGCCGCCCGAAAGCTGTCCCGGCGGCTTGTGCAGGATATGGCCGATATGCAGCTTCGCCGCGACGTCGGCGACCCGCCTTTTGATGTCGACCTCGGCGACCCGGCGTTCGACCAGGGGGAAGCGGACATTGTCGAGCGCACTCATATGCGGGAACAGCGCCAGGTTCTGGAACACCATCGCCACGTTTCGCTCGGCCGGCGACACAGTGTTGACCGGTCTGCCGCCGATCAGGATTTCTCCCGAGTCTGGCGTCTCCAGCCCTAGCACCAGACGCAGGATGGTCGACTTGCCCGACAGCGGCGGCCCGAAGAAGCAGAAGAACTCATTGTCGTTGACCGTGAATGAAGCGTCGTCGACGGCGAGCGTATTGCCGTAGCGCTTGGTCACGTTGCGAAAGACGATATCGGCCATCTCAACCTGCCTTGATCGCAAGGCCGCTGGCGGCGTCGAAGACGCGCACCGACGACGCGGTGGGTGCGACGATCGCGGTGTCGCCGATCGCCAGGCCGACATCATTGTCGAACACTGTCTTTACGGCAGCCTCGCCCTGCCCGAGATGAACGATGGTGCGCGCCCCGATCCGTTCGACGAAGGTGACCTGCATGGCGAGACCCTGACCATTCTCCACCAGCGTCGCCTGTTCCGGCCGGAATCCGTAAAGCACTTCGCCGCGCGCGCCGCGCATAGCCGCCGCGAGATCGCTCGGTAACGGCGGGGTGATGCCCGACGGCCCGAGATCGATGACCAGCCCGCGGTCGCTTTCCGCGGGTCTTCCCTTGAGCAGGTTCATGCCCGGCGCGCCGATGAAGCGGGCGACGAAGACATTGGCCGGATCGTTGTAGACCTCGAGCGGCGTGCCGACCTGCTGCAGCACGCCATGATCCATGACCGCAATGCGGTCGGCCATGGTCATCGCCTCGAGCTGGTCGTGGGTGACGTAGACCATGGTCTGGCGGAACTGGCGCTGCAGCTGCTTCAGTTCGGTGCGCATGACCGCCCGGAAAGCAGCATCGACATTGGACAGCGGCTCGTCGAGCAGGAAGATCGCCGGCTCCATGATCGCCGAACGGCCGATCGCCACCCGCTGCAAGATGTTGACCGACAGCCGGTCGGCCTTTCGGTCGAGCAGCGGCGTCAGTTGCAGCATTTCAGCGATCGCACCAACACGGCGGTCGATCTCAGCTTTCGCTGTACCGTGCATCTTCGGCCCGTAGGCGAGGTTCTGGCGCACCGTCATATGGGTGAAGATGGCATAGTTCTGGAACACGAAGCCGACGCCGCGCCGCCCCATCGGCACGCCGGCCATGTCGCGCTCGCCAAACAGGATCTTGCCGCCGGTCGGTTCCTCCATGCCGGCGATCATGTTCATCGTCGTCGATTTGCCGCAGCCCGACGGCCCCAGCAGCGCCATGAACTCGCCGTCAGATATTGCCAGGTCCATGGTCTTCAGCGCCGTGAAGTCGCCGAATTTCTTGACCAGGTTCTGCAGGTGAATGGCGCTCATGCCGGCACCTCGCGTGCCCGCGCCATGCGCTTCATGGCGAACACCGCGACGATCGAGAGCACGATCAATATGGCCAGTGCGATCGCCGCCACATAGCCCCAGATCAAATCCTGAGTGGTGAGCTTGTAGATATAGACGGAGATGGTTTCGGTGGCGACGCCGGGGCCACCGCCGGTCATGATGTAGAGCGTGTCGAAGATCTTGAAGTTCTCGATCACCCTTATCGCCAACGCGATGATGATGATCGTCTTCATCTTCGGCAGCACGATGGTGACGAAGCGCTGCCACGGATTGGCGCCGAGCAGCGTCGCCGCCTTGATCTGGTCCTCCGGCACGCCGACCAGGCCGGCGAGCAAGATGAGGAACATAAGCGGCGTCCACTGCCAGATGTCGGCGACCATGACTGCAATCAGCGCCAGCGTCGGGTCCGACAGCCAGGCGATGGTGACAGTCGAGCCGGTAAGCGACGACAATATGTCGTTCACCGGACCGCCCGACTGGAACAGCATGAAGAACATGTAGCCGGCCACCGCCGGCACCACCATCATCGGCATCAGCAGGACCGAGTAGAAGATACGCTTGCCCGGAAAGTCGTCGGCAAACAGCGTCGCCAGCGCCAGCCCGAGCAGGAACTCCGCCGGCACGCAGACGATCATGACGATGGCCGTGCGCTTCAACGCGCTCCAGAAGCGCGCATCGGCGGCAAGGTCAGTGTAGTTGGCAAAGCTGTTCCACAGCGACCAGGCATTCCACCAGCCAAGGCCCGACAGCGGCGACCAGTCGGTCACGCTGATGTACAGTTGCATCAACAGCGGGAAGGCCGAGATGAACAGCACCAGGATCTGCGCCGGCAGCGTCAGGCGGAAACCCAACCTTGCGCCCTCGTCGTGCGAAACCGGCCTTGCTCCGACGGTCTTCATTTCGTCCTTCAAGATCATGGCAGTCACCGCGCTCATTGTTTGAGCGCCCCGAATGTCAGCCCGCGCACCAGATGGCGCTGGATGGCGATGCCCATGATGACCGGCGGCACGGCAGCGATCAGGCCGAGCGCTGCCTTGGCGCCATAGAGCTGCCCGGTCATCGAGGACGACAACGAAGCCATGTAGACCGGGATCGTCACCCATTCGCGCGTCGTCAGAAGCAGCGCGATCAGATAGTCCGACCAGTTGAGGATGAAGACGAAGAGCGCGGCACTCGCCAGCGGCGCGCGCATCATCGGCAGCGTGATGCGGGTGAAGACGCGCAGCCGCGAACAGCCTTCGACAAGGGCCGCCTCCTCGATCTCGCGCGGCATGTCGTCGAAGAAAGTCTTCATCAGCCAGAAGGCGAAGGGCAAGGTGACGATGCCGTAGATCAGCGCCAACCCCCACCAGCTGTCGGTGAAGTTGAGGAAGGCCCACATGATCATCACCGGGATCATGACCGCCATCGGCGGAAACAGCCGCAGCTGGATCAAGGCCAGCGGCAAGTTCTGGCCGGAGCCGAAACGCGACAGGCCGTAAGCCGCGGCAGTGCCCGCCGACATGGCGATCACCGTGCCGAAAACCGCCGACAGCAGCGATGAGAGGATCGGCTTCAGCGCCGTGTGGTCGAGCGCGACGATCAGATTGTTGGTCGACTCGCCGAACACGAAACGGAAATTGCTGAGCGTCGGGTTCTTCGGCCACCATGTCAGGTCGGCGCCGGTCGCCGACCATTCCGCGATCGGCTTGAAGGCCATCGACACCATCCACAGGATTGGCACCAGCGTCACCGCCATGGTGGCGAAGATCGCGGCGTAGCGGAATATCTCGAAAGGAATCGAACGCTTCATCTGGCGGCTTTGCTGGTGGCGTTGTGGGCGGAGGGGAGAAGCACGCTCCTCCCCTCCTTCGGTGTGATCCAGGGAGACGGATCAGACGATTGGATCAAGAACAGTCGGCCAGGCCTCCTTGTTGGTCTTGATAGCTTCGAGCAATTTGTCCTCGCCGGTGCGCCGGGCGATCTTCTTCCACTCGGCCTCGGTATCGGCCATCGCCTGCTCCGATGTCTTGGCCTTGGTCAGCGCCGCCATCAGGTTCTCGTCGAGCGCATTGTGGAAGGCTGTCGCGCCCGGATAGTTGATGGTCGGCACGGTGCGAGCCACCGTCTCGCGCACCACGTCCATGTGGTAGGCATGATAGGTCTGGCGCACCAGCGGATCGGAGAAATCGGATAGCCGGAACGGGTCCAGGTAACCACCGGGGTTGGCGCTCATCCATGCGTAGATGCGGGCGGAACCCAGCCACTGCAGCAGGAGGTAGGCGGCCTCCTGGTTTTTCGACTGCGCCGAGACCATGCCGGTAAGCGAGAACCAGAGCACGGAACGGCTGATCAGCTTGCCGTCTATCTCGCGCCCGGGCGGCAGCATCGAGCCGATCTTGCCGGTGACAGCCGAATCCTTGTTACCGACATTGTCGAGGAATTTCGGCAAGTTGGAAAAGGCGCAGGTCATCGCCGCGCCGCCCTTGGCGAAGTTGCCGTATTGCTCGGGCCAACCCCAGGAGATCGCATCCGGCGAATGATGCGCGAGCGAAGCGACATATTCGTTGGTCGCCGCAATGCCTTGTTCCGAATTGATCATCGGCTTGCCGTCGTCGCCAAACAGGAACTGGTTGGGCGAGGCCATCGAGACGTAGCGCTGATACCAGTTGGTGTAGCCCCAGCCTTGGTTGCGCAGATCGGTCGAGCCGAACAGGCCCTTGTCCGGGCGCTGGAAGAAGGCGGCGATATCGCCATGCTGCTTCCAGGTTCTCGGCGGGGCCAGATCGTAGCCGTATTTGTCCTTGAACGCTTTCTTCTCGGCTTCGTCGCCGAACAGGTCTGCGCGGTAGACCCAGGTCTGGAAGTCGCCGTCCAGCGACACGCCATAGTTCGAGCCGCGGTATTTGTTGAGCAGCGATACGCCCTTGGCGCCGTTGACATAGCCGTTCGTGGGATCGTCCCACTCGGGCTTGTGCTGCGCGACGAAGTCGTCGAGCTTTGCGATGCCGCCGGTTTCGGCGAGGTCGCCGAGGCGGTTCCATTCAGTCGAATAGATGTCGTAGGCCCCACCCTTGGTGGAGATGTCCTGCATCGTCTTGGTGAATTCCTGGCCGTTCGGCAGTCCGACGATTTCGATCGGAATGCCGGTCTCCTTTTCCCACAGATCCTTGATCGAGGGCGCGCCGGCCGGGAATGGCTGCGTGAGCTGGCCGATCGAGCCGTCGGACAGGCCGAGCACGATCTTGGCCGGCGCCTTGCCGGCCCCCTTTAGCGCCTTGGCCGCCTCGATCGCGCGGCCTTCCGGCGTTTCGGCGCTATACTGATAGCGCTCGGCCCCATCGAAGCCCGTCGGGCCGCCGATCATGCCCGGCGCCAGCGCGTCGGCCGCATAGGCTCGGCCGGGACGAATGAATTGCGGCGCAATGCCGGTGGCGGCCACGATCACGGCCGCCTTTCCTCCGGACGCCAGCAAGCGACGCCGCGAGATGCGGATCAAATTGGACATTGAAACTCCTCCCTTAGGGCCACGTTTCCTCCACGACCCTGTGAGGGATATTGACGGCAGCATGGGAAGCCTGTCAACATCATAAGTAGTCAAAACACATCACAACATCGCAAATAGGGTGGGGAAATGCGCAAAACCGGGATCTACAGGTCTCTTCTGATGCCTCGATTTGAGGGGAAACGGCTGCTCCCGGCGCCGCGCAGCCTTGCCGGACGAGCTGATTTAGCGCGGCGGCTTGCGCATCGGCTAAGGGCGGATACATCATTTCCCATCAGAATCGCGGACGGCGCGAAAGCCGTCGCCAGCCGACCTGACGCATGCAGGAGATGAAAGACGGTGCGGTCCACCCTGACTGACATAGCCCGGGAAGCCGGTGTCTCGGCCGCCACGGTCGACCGAGTGCTCAACAACCGCCCCGGCGTGCGGGCGCGCACGCGAGAAATCGTGCTCGAAATGGCGCAGCGGCTTGGCTACATCGCCGAAAGCCCGAACGGGGCGCCACCGCGGCATTTGCAAGGTGATGTCATCCGGCTCGATTTCGCGCTGCCCGCCGGCACCAATTCCTTCATCAAGATGCTGCACCGCCAGATCGAGGCGCAGGCGCAGTTACGGCCCGACCTCGATGTGCACATCGCCACCATCGAAGGGTTCAACCCGGACGGCCTCGCCCGCCTGCTGCAGGACTTACGCGGACAGACGCAAGGCGTTGGCGTCATTGCGCTCGACCACCCGACGGTGCGCGAGGCGATCCGCTCGCTGTCGGCCAACGACATCAAGGTGGTGACCATCGCCTCCGACATCCTGCATGTGCCCAGGGTCGCTTATATCGGCATCGACAACCGCGCAGCCGGGCGGCTCGCCGGCTATCTGCTCAGCCGCTTCATGGGACCGGGACGTTCGGGTAAGGTAGCGCTGTTCGCCGGCTCGCTGTCCTATCGCGGCCATGAGGAACGCGAGATGGGGTTCCGCCATATCCTGACAGAGGAATCGCCCAATCTGCAGATCGTCGAAATGCGCGAAATGCTCGACGACCGCGAAAAGGCCTATTCGGAGGCATCCGCCCTCCTGGAGCGGCATCCGGACCTTGCCGCGATCTACAATGTCGGCGCCGGCAACACCGGCATCGCCCGCGCGCTCAAGGAGCGCGACCGCGCCCGGTCCATGGTCTTCCTCGGCCATGAGGTGACGGACGGCACCAAGGATCTTCTGCTCGACGGCACGCTCGACGCGGTCATCGACCAGAACCCACGCGTCGAGGCCCGCGAAGCGCTCAACACCCTGGCCCATGCGGTCAGGGGGTTGCCCTACGAACTGCATCAGCCAAGGCTGCAGGTGATCTTCAAGGAGAATATCCCGGAGATCTGACGGACCGAACGAGCGGCGCGGCGCGCCAAAAGGCGCCCGCCCCGCTCGGTCTTTCCGGTCTACTGGACGGCAGCGACTTCCGCGGCAGCACCATCGACGAAGCTCTTGTCGATCCACTTGCCGTAGTCGATCGAGCCCTTCAGCAACCCGGCGTTCGCCATGAATTTTTCCTCGCCCTGCAAAGCGGTGATCGCATCGTCGGTGAGCTTCGGGTCCTGGTGGAACACGCCGTCGGCATAGGTCTTGCGCACGGATTTTTCCGACGACTTGGTCGCCTCGACAAAGGTCTTGATCGTTTCGTCGGGGTGCGCGTCGGCCCAGCGCGAAATCTCGATATCGACCTTGAGCAGCCGCTTGACGAGATCTGGGTATTTCGACGCGAAGGCGCCGTTGACCGAGATGACGTTGGGCACGTTCCATTCCGGATGCGTGCCGGTGTCGAACAGCACGCGCGCCTCGCCGGTGTCGACCAGCTTGGCCGCCGTCGAATCCGTCTCGACGATGGCGTCGATGTCGCCGCGCAGCAGCGCCGGACCGGACGCCTCGAAAGGCAGGTTCAACCCTTCGAGATCATTCGTGCTCAGGCCGACGCTGTTCAGCGCCTTGCTGAAATTCGAATGCCGCACCGTGCCGGTGAGATAGGCAACCTTCTTGCCCTTGAGATCCTGCAGCGTCTTCAGCGGCGAGTCGGCTTTGACGATGATGTAAGAGCCGCCTGCCTTCACGTAGCTCGACACACCGATCAGCTTGACGTCGGCACCGGACGCCGCGACGCGCAGCGCCGGATTGTTGCCGGTGTAGGTGAACTCGATCGCGCCGGTGGCCAGCGCCGTCGTCGCCTCCGAGCCGCCATTGAAGGTCACCAGCTCGACCTTGATGCCGTCCTTGGCGAATTCCTTCTCCCACCAGCCGTCCTTCTGGGCGAGAATGAACTTGAGGTGTCCGGGCGCCGTGCTGCCGATGCGGATGACATCTGGCTTGTCCTGCGCAAAGGCAGGCATGCCGCCAAGGCCGACGACGACAGCAATGGCGCCCTTCAGGAGCAGCCGGCGAAATCCGTCGAACGAGATGCTGGACATGGAAAATTCCTTCCTGATTTGGATGAATGAGGGGCTTAAATGAGCGAAGTCTCGGACTGGCTCTTCCAGGCGGTCGCCCAACGTTCGAACCAGACGAGCAGGTAGTTGACGGTCAGCCCGATGACGGTGAGCGTCAGGATGCCGGCGTACATGTCGGCCGTTTCCATCATCAGCTGTGAGTTCTGGATGAGGAAACCGAGGCCGGATTTGGCCGCCAGCATCTCGGCGCCGATGACGGCGAACAGCGAGGATTTCACCGCCAGCCGCGCGCCGGCGACGATCGAGGGTATGCTGGCCGGCAGGATGACCTTCCGGAACAGATCAAAATCGGACGTGCCCATCGAACGCGCCGCCTTGATCAGCAGCGGATCGACCGACTTGACGCCGCTGATCGTGTTGACGAGGAGAAAGAAAACCGAGGAATAGAAGGTGATCGCAACCTTCGATTCCTCGCCTATGCCGAGCAAAAGAATGAACACCGGCAGCAGCGCGAATTGCGAGGTGTTGCGCAGCGTCTGCACCAGGAGATCGCTGACCTTCTCGAACAGCGAATAGCGCCCCATCAACAGGCCGAGCGGAATGGCGACAACCACGCCGAGAGCGAAACCGATCGCCGCGCGCTGCAGGCTGATGCCGATGTGCTCGACCAGCACGCCCGAGGCGAGCAGGGCCCACCAGGCGACCAGCACCTCGCTCAGCGGCGGAAAGAAGATGCGGTTCAGCCAGCCGAGCCGTGGCGCGATCTCCCACAGCAGGAAGAACAGGCCGAGCAGCGGCAGGCCGTAGACAAAGGTGCCGTGGCTCGCTTTCTTGCGCCGGACTTTGGCGCTGTGAGCCTTGATAGCGGGGACTCTGGCGGCGGCTACCGTTTCGCCAGCTCCGGCAAACAGATCAAGCGCTCCAGCGGTGCCAAACTTTTCGGTCAGATAAGCCATGGGTCCAGCTCCTCAGTGACTGAAGGCTGGCGACAGGGTCCAGTCCTTCTGCGCCTTGTTGACCTCGTCGCGCAGCACATCCCAGACGCGGGCGCGATAGGTGTTGAATTCAGCGCTGGCGCGGATGTCGCCATCGCGCGGCCGTGGCAGGTCGATGTCGATGATCTCTTTCACTGTGCCCGGCCGCGCCGTCATCACTACGACGCGGTCGGCAAGGAAGATTGCCTCGTCGATCGAGTGCGTGACGAAGATCACCGTCGTCTTGATCTTGCCCCAGATCCGCAAGAGTTCGCCTTGCAGCAGCTCGCGCGTCTGCTGGTCGAGCGCCGCGAACGGCTCGTCCATCAGCAGCACTTCCGGATTGCTGGCCAGCGCACGCGCGATCGCCACACGCTGCTGCATGCCGCCCGACAGCTGGTTGGGGAAACGGTCTTCGAAGCCGGCAAGGCCGAACAGCGCCAACAGATGGTGGGCAGTAGCGGTGCGTTCCGCCTTGGCGACGCCGCGCACTTCCAGTGCATATTCGATGTTGGCCACCGCCGTGCGCCAGGGAAACAACGCATATTGCTGGAAGACATAGCCGGTCTTGGGATCGGGCCTGGTGATCCGCCGGCCGTCGAGCTGGACGTCGCCACCGGTCGCCTGCGTCAGCCCCCCGATGATGTCGAGCAGCACGGACTTGCCCGAGCCGCTGGGTCCGACCAGCGTGATGAACTCGCCCTTGCGGATGGAAAGATCGACGCCATCGAGCACGGTGACGCGGTCCGTCGCCTCGCCGTCGACGGTGACGAACTGCCCCGGCTTGAGCTGGAAGGTCTTGCTGATGTCGCTGACGACGATGCGGTCCATGTTTGGGCGGCGGTCCATGTCTGTCTCCGATCGGTTCACTGCGCCACGCGGATGCGGTGCGTCGGGTCGAACTCCGAGCCGCCGGCTTTGCCGCGCTTCCAGCCGAGGGCGCGGGCATAGGAGCCGAACAGTTGGCGCGCATCGGCCTCCGCCTCGGTGATGCCGGTCGGCCCTTCGGCGAATTCGGCGACGTAAAGCGCGTCGGTCGGGCAATAGATCTCGCAGAGGAAGCAGGTCTGGCAGTCCTCCTGGCGGGCGATCACCGGCACGCCGTTGTCGGTCGCGTCGAAGACGTTGGCCGGGCACACCTTGACGCAGATGTCGCATTCCACGCAGCGCGTGGCCGAGACGATCTCGATCATGACGCCAGCTCCGCCAGCCGCTCGGAGGCGCCTGCTATGCGGAACTCATCGACGCCGGTGATGACCAGCCGAAGCGCGAAGGCCGGGCTCTTGCCTGGCAGATCGGTACGGCGATGCATGCCGCGGCTCTCGGTGCGGTGCAGGGCGGCGGCCACCGACCAGCGCCCGGCAGCCGCAATCGATGCCGCCTCGCGGGTGCGGACCCGGTCGAGCCCCTCGCCCTGCAGATGGTCGCGTACGTCGCGCCAGACGCCCTCCAGCCGCTCGCTGCTTTTCTCCAGGCCCTCGCCAGAGCGGAAGAAATTCTTGTCGAGCGGCGTGACTTCGCTACGCACCGCCTCGATGATTTCGCCTGCCGATATGTCGGCGCGCGGCGTTGCCGCCGGGCGCAACCCAGCCTGGCCGAGCGACTGCGCAGCACTGCGAAACGCCTTACCGTTTCGACGCTTGGCATGGGTAGAGGCGCCCTTGCCGGCCCACCAGCCGCTGGCCAGCGCCCAGGACGAATTGACGGCGCCGCCACCCGAAACAGCCCCGGTCATGATCTCTCGGCTGGCGGCATCGCCGGCAACGTAGAGGCCGGGCACGCCGGTGGCGCAGTCGTCGGAGACGATATCGATGCCGCCCGTGCCGCGCACCGTGCCTTCAGCGCGCAAGGTGATGCGGAACAGTTCGCTGAACGGATCGATGCCGGCGCGGTCATAGGGCACGAAGCAATTCGGTTGGCCCTGGCGCAACCAGCCTTGCAACGCCGGTTCGGCCTGATCGAGCCGCGCATAGACAGGGCCGTCGATCAGCGCTCGCGCCACTTCCTCCTCGCGGTCGCCGATGCCGTTGCGCAACGGCTCGCCGGTCGGCCCGAGGATCGGCGAACCGTCCTCGCGATGGAACGACGCCCAGCGGAACGGCAGCCCCTTGTTCAGCGAAGAGCCATAGGGTGCCAGCGTGTACTTGCCGGTGAACTCCATGCCCGACAGGCTGGCGCCGGCTTCCGCCGCCATCAGATAGCCGTCGCCGGTGAGCCCGGTCGCGCCCAGAATGCGCTCGCGGAAGGCGCAGCCGCCGGTCGCCAGCACCACGGCATTGGCGTCGACGCGCCAGTCCTGGCCAACCTGCCTGGCGACACCGGCGGCCCCGACGATGGCGTCGTCATCCGACAGCAATTCAAGCGCGGGATGGTGGTCGAGCACTGTGACGCCAGCCAGGAGCACGCGGCGGCGCATGAAGCGCATATAGTCCGGGCCGCGCAGATTGGCGATATAGAGGCGTCCGTCATCCTCGCTCGGAAACGGATAGCCCCATTCGGACAGCCTGAGCAGATTGCGGTAGGCGGTGTCGACGCAGCGCAGCATCCAGCGCGGGTCGGCGAGTTCGCCGGTGCGCTGCCAGCGCCGCTCGACGACGGCATGCCTGTTGTCACCCGGCGGCACGCACCAGGTGCCGGTGTTGGACGGCGCCGTGGCGCCGCTGGTGCCGAGATAGCCCTTGTCGGCCAGGACCACCTTGGCGCCGCTTTCGGCAGCAGCGACAGCCGCCCAGGCAGCCGACGGCCCGCCGCCCAGCACCAGCACATCGGCTTGGAGGTGCAAGCTGTCGGAAGCGGATTTTTGCGACTTGGGCATAGATGCTCGGTGACTGAGTTCGCGACAGCGCGAGAGGGCTACGCAGCGCGATCGGCGTTTGCGAACCACACCGGCTCGTTGCCGGCGCTCCACTTGATGTTGCAGCCGATCGACGGCACCTGTTCGGCAGTGGGCCTGCCGCCCTCCAGCACCGTGTCGACCGCCGCGCGCAGATCGGCACCGGTCACCGGCTTGCCATTGCCGGGCCGCGCATCGTCGAACTGGCCGTGATAGGCGAGCCGCCGGTCGGCATCGAACAGGAAGAAGTCGGGCGTGCAGGCCGCGCCATAGGCTTTGGCCGTCTGCTGCGAAGCGTCCTTGAGATAGGGGAAGGAATAGCCGATTGTTTCAGCCTCCTCGCCGATGCGGGCAAGCGTCTCCTCGGGATGCGCCTCATGATCGTTGGCGTTGATCGCCACCACTTGCAGCCCCTTGCCGGCATACTCCTTGGCGAAAGCGGCAAACTGATCGCGGATCAGTACGACGAACGGGCAGCGGTTGGAGATGAAGGCGACGAGCAAGGCCGGCTTGGCATCGAAATCGGCGAGCCGGTGCAGCACGCCTTGCGCGTCGGGCAACAGGAAATCGGCGGCCCTGGTGCCAAGCTCGATCGGGTTGGATTCTGTCTTCGGCATAGATGCGCTCCCCCAATTTTTGCGGCCGGTTTTTACAAAGCCAACGTGCGAGCGTTTAAGCGTCCGTAGTTAGTCTATGAATTTAGTATAATTATAGGCCGAAGAACACATTCACGGTCAACCGCGTGGCTTGGAATATCGTGCCAATGTTTCGAGCCGAGCCGGCACGTTTGTCCAAGCAGGGGCCCATCTGAAGAAATCCGGACGGATGAGGTTGTATTGAGGCCCCAGGGTCCGCCCGCGCGACGATGCCATCGCAGACACGCCGAACGTCAGGGCACCATCATCCTTACGGATAAAGCGCCCTGCCAGGATCGCATCTAATGTGCGCGGGCCAAAGCCGATGAGACGCTGGCCGCTGCCTACTGGCGGCGTGGCGCTGCGGGATTGATGGTTGGCCGAATGCTGACGATCGCAGCACCGTCCTCGCCGATACCAATCATGATCCTGTCGCCGGAGGCTATGCCGGCAATGTCGCACGCCACCAGCGGCATGCGGATCTCATAGAGAAATTCGGCAACGATCGCGCCAAGCGCCAGGATCGGATCCTGCCGCTCCAGGAGCATGCCGGCCGGCGCGGTGCCCCTGCGGATCGCCTCGGCCAGGACCGAAGATGAGGACGACGAGCCACGCCCGCTCGGCATGACCAGGATCTTGCCGGCGACATTCTGGCCAAGCCCAGGATGCGAATGGTCCGTTATGTCGCCAGTTTCGGCATTGATGCCGCCCCAGAAGCTAAGCGGCTGCGAGAACACCAGCGCCTGACCCTCGGCCGCGCCCGCCAACTGGAAAGTGCCGGTTCGCTCCACCGGTCGCGTCATGAGGCGGTCCGCACGACATGGCCGGCCGCCGCCGAACGGATGCAGTCCTTCATCTCGGCGAAGGCGACGGATACGCCGATATTGCCGGGCGCATAATGCGCCCATTTGCCGGAATTGGTCATCACCACGCCGTCGAGGCGCTGAAGGATCGCAGTGACATAGGTGCAGGTATCGGCGACCGGGATCAGGCCGAACGCCTCCATGCCATCAAGCGCCCCCTCCGCCTGCAGTCGCGTCAGGGTAGCTCGGCCGGTGTTGACATAGATCGGAATGTGCCTGCCCGGTGCGATCTCGCGCAGCAACGGCAGCAGCCGCATCCATTCCTCATGCGAAAAATGCGGCGTGCCGAGCGACACCGCCGCCAGCGGCGCGCCGTCGGGTACGCTCGACAGCCGAGCCAGCGACTGATCGATATCGGCGCGGGTGATGCGGATCGTCTCCTCTGGGACATGACCGTGGAAGGCCTCGTCGAGCGTCCTGGCTTCCGGGGTGACGCCGACCGCATGGAACAGCGCCACCGCTCCGGTCGTTGCCGCCGCCGCGCCTAGCGCCTTCAACTGGTCCTCGTCGCGCGGCTGCGGCAGGCCGGCAATCACCGGAATGCGGTCGCCGCTCGCTTGCCCGATCACGAGCCCGATGCCGACGAACAGACTGTCGCTCGGCTCCAAGTCGGGAATGGCCAGCTCGAACAGGATTCGGCCGCGCCGGTTCTCACTCAGATGCAGGCCCCAGGCCGGCGCCCGTCCGGTCATGGCGCAGCACAAATCGATGAAATCGCCATAGCGGTTGGTCCGCGCGCCGATCACCGAATTGGCAAAGACGATGGCGTTGGATTCGCCCCACGCGATCTGCTGGCCGAAGTCTGGCCGGAACCGTGTCTGATAGGGTGCGCAGGTGAAGGTCGCCTGGCAGCCGAGCTCCAGATGCGCCTTCATCAGCCGCCGCGCCGGCACCTCTTCCGCCGCCGGCATCTTCACCATGCCGGGATGGATGAGATCGAAAGAGCCGACGTTCAATGTCGTCGGCACCTGGACGCGGCCGCCGCCCTCGACCAGCCGCTCGACGAAATCGAGACCGGCCTTGCCGTGGTAGAGACAGCCATCGATATGGGCGCCGGCAATGTCGAGCAAGCTGCCTGCCCCGACCGCATTGGAAAAAGCGACCAGGATTTTCATGGCAGCGGCTGCGGACGGGCCTTGCTCGCCGTCGAGCATGGATCGGTCGTGCGCACTCAGTTCAAGCGTCATCGCAGCTCCGGGCTCGTTATCGGAAAGGACGGAGGGACAGCACCCCCCTCTGCCTTGCCAGGCATCTCCCCCGCAAGGGGGGAGATTGGCTCTCATATCCGCCTTCGCAAATTCCCAACGCTTCGGGAAGAGCATCGGCGCTGAAGCTGCCGATCTCCCCCCTTGCGGGGGAGATGCCCGGCAGGGCAGAGGGGGGTGTGACGGAACGCTGTCTAACCCGCAATCAGCACCGTACTCTCAGGCGACCAGCGCAGCACCACCTGCTGGCCCTCCGCCAGTCTGTCGGCGCCGGTGTTCTGCACGATCACTTTCAGCATCTGGCCCTCGCGCTCGACGAAATACGTGCTGTTGTTGCCGGCGAAGATGCGCTTGGAAACCTGCCCCTTGAGCACGTTCGAATTGGCCGCATCCGAAGCCCCGCCATCCGTCGCGATGCGGATGCGTTCGGGCCGCACGGCACAGCTCGCCTTGGCGCCGGCGGCAAGCTTTGCACCCACGCCCGAGGCAATCGCCGTGCCGTCCGGCAGCCGGATGCCGTTGCCAGTGCTGTCGCCGCGAAAGATGTTGGCGTCGCCGAGGAACGTTGCGGCGAACTCGCTCTTCGGCCGGTCGTAGATCTCCTCCGGTGGCCCTTCCTGCACCAGCCTGCCGTCGCGCAGGATGCCGATGCGGTCGCTCATCGTCAGCGCCTCTTCCTGGTCGTGGGTGACGAAGATGGTGGTGATGCCGATCTCGCGCTGGATGCGCTTGAGCTCGATCTGCATGTCGACGCGCAACGCCTTGTCCAGCGCGCCCAACGGCTCATCGAGCAGCAGCACGCGCGGCTTGGTGACGATGGCGCGGGCGAGCGCGACGCGCTGGCGCTGCCCCCCGGAGAGTTGGTGCGGACGGCGACCGCCGAGTTTGCCGAGTTGCACGAGATCGAGAGCGCGCTGCACCTCTAGAGCAATCACCGCCTTGGCCTCGCCGCGCACCGACAGGCCGAAGGCGACATTGTCGGCGACGCTCATATTGGGAAACAGCGCATAGTTCTGGAACACCATGCCGATGCGACGCCTTTTGACCGGCACCCGCTCGACGCTCTCGCCGCCGATGGTGATGCGGCCTGAATCGGGGAAATCGAAGCCGGCAATCTGCCGCAGCAGTGTGGTCTTGCCGCTTCCCGATGGCCCGAGCAGCGCATAAAAACCGCCATCGGCGAAGTCGATGGAAACGTCGTCGAGCGCCTTGTGTGCCCCAAAACTGCGCGAGATGTTCGATACCTGCACGCCGGCCATTATTTCTCTCCGCCGAATTTGAAGAACCGCGCCGTCAGCAGCATCAGCGCCATCGACACGACGATGATGATCGTCGAGACCGCATTGATCTCGGGCGTGAAACCCTTGCGGATTGCGGCGTAGATTTCGACCGGCAGTGTTGTCTGCCCCGGCGTCGCCAGGAAATAGGACACCACGAACTGGTCGAACGAGACGGCGAACGCGAACAATCCGCCGGCAATGACGCCAGGCATGATCCAGGGCAGCGTGACGCGTCTTGTCACCTGCCATTGGTTGGCACCGAGGGACCGCGCCGCCTCCTCCAGCTCCGGCGCGAAGGTCTGCAGCCGGGCCGAGACGACGACGATGACATAGGGCAGCGCCAGCGCGACGTGGCCGAGAAGGATCGCGTGCAGGCCGCGGCCGATGCCGACGCCGAAGAAAAAGATCAGCATCGCTGTGCCGGTGATGAGCCACGGTATGGCGATCGGCGGAAACAGCAGCGCCTGCAGGAATTTCTTGCCGCGAAATTCATGGCGATAGAGCGCCAATGATGCCGCCGAGCCGAGCACTGTGCAGATGACGGTGGTGATGACCGCGATTTCGACGCTGTTCCAGGTGGCGGCGATCAGCTGGTCGTTTTGCCACAGCGAGGCGTACCATTCGGTCGTCCATTCGAATGGCAATTGGTAGAAGGGCGAGACGTTGAACGACATCAGCGCCATGATGATGATCGGCAGATAGAGAAAGGCGAGCAGCAGTCCGATGTAGAACCGGCCGAGCCCTTCGAGGATGCGGGTGGTCGCCATCACGCGGCTCTCCGCAACGCCGGCGACGCCACCGCCAGGATGACCAGCACCACCGCCAGCAAAATGAAGGACAGCGCGGCACCCAGCGGCCAGTTGAACACGGCGACGAACTGGTCCTCGATGACCGTGCCGTAGAAGGTGCCGGTGCGGCCGCCGAGGATACGCGGTTCCATGAACGAGCCGACGACCGGCACGAAGATCAGGGCGGCACCCGCCACCAGCCCCGGCATCGACAGCGGGACGATCACCCGCTTCAAGACCTGCAGCCGTGAGGCGCCAAGCGAGCGTCCGGCCTCGATCAGCGAGTCGTCGATGGCCTGCAGCGTGAGATAACAGGTCAGCACCATGTAGGGCACATAGGAATGCACCAGCCCGATGATGACGGCCGGATAGGAATACATCAGGTCGATGTTGACCTTGAACGGCAGCATGGTGTTGAGCGCGGTGTCGAGAATGCCGCCCTCGCGTAGCACCATCGCCCAGGAGAAGATGCGCACCAGTCCGTTCGACCAGAATGGCAGGATGACGAGCAGGAAGATCGCCTCGCGGCTGCGCCCCTTCAGCACTTTGGCGAGCACGTAAGCCGCGGGATAGCCGATGATGACGCACCACAGCGTCACCTCGAGACCGAGGCGCAGCGAGGCCAGCAGCAGCGTCAGATAGAGGCTTTGCGAGAAGAAGGCGGCATAGTTGCCAAGGGTGAAGGCCCACGGTTTTCCCGACAGCGGCAGCTCGGTCATGAACGAGAAGAAGACCATGGCCGAGAGCGGCAGGAAGATCGCCACAGTCAGCCAGAGATAGGCAGGCGCCAGCAGCGGCAATGCCAATCTCAGCCCGCTGCGCGATGCTGTTGCAGCTGCCATGAAAGCCTTCTCTCCCCAGATTGGAAGAACCAACCGGCGCGAACCGCCGGTTGGTTCCGATGCCGACTTTATTTCACGTCGACCTTGAGCTGCTGCCACAGCGCCAGATAGGCTTCGCGCTGCGCGTCGGTAATGGGCGCCTGGAACTGGATGCGCTTGGCCACTTCGGGATCACCCATGATCTTGCGGTTGAAGGCATCTTCGGGCAGCGCTTCCACCGCCTTGGTGTTGGCCGAGACCGGCGCGCCGACCTTGGTGACCCATTCGACGTAGAATTTCGGATCGATCATGTAGTTGATGAAGGCTTCGGCCCCGGCGACGTTCTTGGCGCCGACCGGAATGGAAAAGGCGTCGAGCCAGGCGACGGCGCCTTCCTGCGGCACGACCAGCGAGACCGGCAGCTTGAAATGCGTCTTGGCGCGATCGGCCGAGCCGCTCCAATAGGTGCCGATGTCGATCTGGTTGGAGGCGACCATCTGGTTCCAGTCGTTCTCCGAGCTCCAGAAGGTCTTGATCTGCGGCATCAGCGAGGTGAGCTTCGCCTTGACGGCGTTCATATCCTTGATATCGTTGATGTTCTGGCCGGTGGCGATGGCGCCGAACTGCACCGCCTCGACAGCGTCGTCGCGAATGACGACGCGGCCCTTGTGCGCGGCATCCCACATTTCGGCGATGCTTGTCGGCGGCTTGTCGAAGGATTTGTCGTTGATGGCGAGCGCCGTCAGGCCCCACACCCACGGCACGCCATAGACCTTGCCATCATGGACGAGCATCGGCGATCCCGCCTTGTCCTTGTTGATATCGGCATAGTTCGGCAACTTGGAGACGTCGATGGGCTGGATCAGTTTCCCGGCCATCGCCTGGTCGTTGAAGGCGGCATTGATCATGACCACGTCGTAGAGGCCGGGATTGGTCCGGATCTTGGTCAGCATTTCCTGTTCGGAATTGAAGAAGTCGTTGACGACCTTGTTGCCGGTCGCCTTTTCGAAAGCCTCTACGGCCCACGGCTCGTCGGTGCCGTAGCCCTTCCAGTTGAGCACATGCACTTCGTCGGCCTTGGCGGCGAACGCGAGTGCGGAGGTAAAGACGGCGGTCGCCGTCACAAGAGCAGTCAAGTCAGGCATGCGCATGGTTGGTTCCTCTCTGTGTTTGCCCGCTTCCCGGGCTTGTCAGGCTTTCCGGCAGTTATGCATTGGCCTTCTGTGTCCGGCCTGCCCCCGACGCGTCGGCGGCATGGCTCAGGAATGTCTGGATTTCGCGGTCGGTCGGCGCCGACGAGCCGCCATGGCGGGTAACCGAAATGGCGGCCGCCGCATTGGCGTAACGCGCCGCCTCGAAGGGCGGGGCGCCGCGCGCCAGCGAGCTGACGAAAGCCCCGATATGGGTGTCGCCGGCGCCGTTGGTGTCGATGGCGGTGACTGTGTAGCCGGCAATGGTCCGCGCTGGCCCGCCGGCCAACCGCAGGTGGCAGCCCTTTGCGCCGGAGCGGATAACCACGCCGGCAGCCCGCGGACAATGCTCGTCCAGAAGTCGTGCCGCGACAGCCTCGACATCGCCCGGGCCGGTGATCTCGGCCGCTTCCGTCGTGTTGCAGCTCAGCCATGTGGTGCGGGCAAGCACCCGCGACAGGATCTGGCGCGGAATGTCCGTGATGACCGGCGTCGGGTCGAAGACGAAAGGGGTTTCGTCCGGCAGCGACTCGATCCAGTCCGCCAGCGCGTCACGGCTTGCGGGGTAGCTCAGCGTGTAGCCGGAGGTGAACACCCAATCATCAGGCGCCACCGCGACCGGCGCCATCAATTCGAGGCTGAGCACACTTTCGGCTCCCGGCCACGACACGAAGGTGCGCTCGGCATCGCTCGAGATCATGGCGACGCAATTGCCGCTGTCCATCAAGGGCGATGGCGGTGTCAGTGTCGCGATGCCCTCGGCGGCGAAAGCGGCGCGCAGGAAGTCGCCATTCGGCCCGCTGCCGAGCTGGCCCCCGAAAACGACTTTCATCCCGGTGCGGCTGGCCGCGACCATCATGTTGAATCCGCCGCCGGCCACCCGGGCGAAGCTCGATGCCGTCTTCTCCATGCCGGGCGCCGGCAAGGCGTCGATGCGGTAGACATAGTCGACCACGGCACTACCGACATGGACGAGACGGCCATTCATGCCGCCGCGTCCTTGCCGGAGGCACTTTTCGCCACCCGTGCCGTCACGAGGTCGGCCGCAAGCGCGCGAACCTCTGACATGTCGATGCCCTTTAGCCGGGCGATGTGCTGTTGCGGCAGCCGGGAAAAGCCGGTGCAGGCGCCGGCCATGCCGGCCGCGATGGCGCCGATCGTGTCGGTATCACCGCCGAGATTGGCGCTGATGACCGCTGCTTTCCATGCATCGCCCCGGGCGACTTCCAGCACCGCGAAGGCAGCAGGAACGGATTCCTGGCTGGCGACGCCGGTGCCGACCAGATCGGTGATCAGCCGGATCGCATCCCTGATCGCCTTGCCGCGCACGATGTCCTGTGCCCAGACGATACGCGCGGCGATGTCGCCGCCGGTGACCCAATGGCCGAGCGTCGCCCCTCGCCTCGCCGCCGCGACAGCGCTGGCGGAAGCATCGCGCCAACCACCGCCGGCGACGCCGCGGCTGACAGCGGCGGCAACAGCGGCGGCGGAGGCGATGGCGATCGAGGTGTTGTGCGTGGCCCGGCAGGTCTCCGCCACCTTGTCGACGAATGCCCCCAATGGTTCGAGCGGCATCATGATGCCGACCGGGGCAATGCGCATGGCCGCACCGTTGGTGTCGCCACTGCGTCCCGCTTCCTCTGCAGGCACGCCATTGTTGATAGCGTCGATGGCACGCTTGGTCGACGGTCCCAAAAGATCATAGCTGCCGCGCGCCTTGACCGCGCGTTCCCAGTCGAGCAGCGCATTGACCCAGCGCTTATGGTCGAAGCGGTCGCCGGATTCGACGAGAATGCGGCCGAGCAGCAGCGCTTGTTCGGTATCGTCGGTGATGGTACCGGCAGCCAATCCCTTCGACACTGGATGATTGGCGAAAGGCGCGATGAAATCCTCGACATGGCCGTAGAGTTCGGCAATCCGGGCCGGCGACAAAAGCTGCGTCGGCATGCCGAGCGCATCTCCCAGCGCTCCGCCGACAAGCGCGCCCATGGCGCGATCGAGCGGGTCCTTGGCCGTGTCCGGCATCGCTCAGAACCTCATATGCAGCGCGAAATGCGCCGGGTTGAGCAGGCTGGTGACATATTCGATCGGCCGGTCGTCGACGGCGCGCGTCAACCGGCGGCCGCGCAGGAACGGCGTGCCTTGCGGGCAGCCGAGGATAGTGGCGTCCTCGGCGTTGAGCATCTCGATCTCCACCCATTCCTCGCCGTGGTCGGGAATGAGGCCGGCAGCGCGCAGCGTCTGGTGCAGCGAGCCCTCGCGCAATCCGCGCAACGGCACGTCCTCAAGCTCGGGTGACAATGGCAGCCGGCTGCGCTCGATGGAGATCGCATGGCCGTCGCTGGCGTTGGTACGCACCCGGTCGACGGCGATGAAGAACGGGCTTTCGATACCAAGCAGCGAAGCCAGATCGGCGTCCTCGATGACCTCCAGCCGCAGCGTCCGCGTCTCGGCGTTGGCGCCCGCATCGGCCAACGCCCGCGACCAGCCGATGGCGTCGTCGACCGGCTTGCCATCGAAAGTGACGAAGGAGCCGATTCCGACCTTGGTGGTGATCAGCCCGCGGCTGGACAGTTCCTCGAGGCCCTTGCGGACCGTATTGCGGCTGACGGAGAAGCGCTGGACGAGTTCGTTCTCGCTTTGCAGGCGGTCGCCGAAACCGAGAACGCCGGAGCGGATCTCATGTTCGAGAACCGTGGCGATCTGTTCGGGCTTGCCGGTGCCGGGAGACAGTTGAACCGCGCGCCGTTTCATATAGGTACCTGTTCAGTGAACCTGTATAATCCTGTTCAATACAGATCCACGGACGCCGTGTCAACATGACCTGAGGACGAGCAAACGGGCGCGGATTTTGGGGAACGCCTACAAAAAAGCGTCGACGACAGGCGGGCATACGGATTGCGAAGGCCGACCACCATCAAGAGGATAGCGCTGGTTCTTGATTCAATCCTGGCCGAACCCGTTACGGTATCGACACTTCACGGGGCTCAACGAGGATATCCGCCTCGATCGCGGCGTTGATGAATGCCGCCCGTGCCGCCGAGGCTTCTTTCTTCCCCTCAAGCACGGCCAGGCAGACCTTGCGAGCAACCATGTGCCGTTGCCCGGTTGCAACCGGCCAGCGGTTCATCAATATGTCGGCAGCCTGGGCGACCCGCTCCACGTTGAAGATCGAATTTCGCGATCGGCCGAGCGCAATCCGGACCGGCTCATCGAAACGCTGGTCTTGCACCACCCCACCTCCCGGAATCGAACGTGCCGACCCAATCCCCTGTATTGTGATAGGTTTCGCGCCAAAGGTGCAAGATGTCCGATTCCAGTGGCCAGAAAAATCCCAGGCTGATCGTCGTGGTCGCATTCGATCGCGGCGAGGACGACGACTTGTTTCCAGCCTTTGGACCCGCCGACCAGCAGAGCAAGGATCGCGCCATACGCACCGCCAGGGCTCTGGCGGCAAAGCATGCCGGCGTCATCGCCTGGAGCCGCGAGGCAGATCCGACGCTGGGCGAATATGGCCCGCCGAACACGCTCTTCGTCAGCGGCGATGTGCCTGACATGGAGTAATCGATCGGCGCCAGTACCTGACCCGAACCAAGCGTCCGGCGGCTAGGAGTGACGTTCCCCGGAAAACCGTTGCCCTCCTTGACGCTTGACGCAAGCGGCTCTTCGGCCGCCAAGCAAAAGCCCGCCACGGGCGAACCGGGGCGGGCCTTGGAGGAGGACAAGGTGTGGGACCCTCTCCTCTTGTTTCCACGGGGGGTGTGGACCGCGATTACTTTACGAAAATTCCCAAACGAGCCGGATCACAAACGGATCGTGGCACATCACAATCGGGTGCGTGCCGGCATCAAGGCGGTCACGAGATCGCGATCGCTCTTGATGACTGACGCTCTACTCCGACGATTGCGGCTGCGCCCATGGATGACGCCCAGGGCAACGCATAATGGCTGTGATCGCAGCCGATAGGCCTGCTTATCAGGCGATCCCGTAGAACAGCCTGTAGTGGACGCGCTTCATATAGTCCCGGTACTCCGGCGTGGCGGCCAGCAGCGCCTCTTCGCGCAGGATGCGATGCACCTGGAAGAAGGTGATCACGGCGTAGACGGCGAGATTGTAGAAGGAAAAGGCGGACAACAGGAACAGGACATGGCCGGCAAGGTAGCCGGCATAAATCGGGTGCCGCACCAGACGGTAGGCACCACCGGTCATCACACCGCGATTGCCCGGCAGAATGGCAAACGAACGCCCCAGAGATATCTTTCCCCAGATCACGAACCCCAACGCCAGGGCTTGCAGCGGCGCGGCGGCATAGACCGGGATGATGGCTGCCCCGGGCTCCAGGTCGATGAAGCCGACACCGAAGCTGGCGATCACGGAGACAACTGCCGTGAGCGGGTTCCAGTCGCGAACCTGCGGTCGCCGCGACAGAAGCAGCCAGGTAAAAGTCAGAACCTCGGAAATCGCCACCAGCGCCACGTTGAGGCGGGTCGGGTCGAGCATGAGGTGATACACGCCGCGGTAGACGAACATCCCCGCGAAAGCCAGCGCGCAGATCCGAAAGAAACCCTCCCGCAAATCGACCAGGATTTCGCGCTTCCGGGCCGCGGACAAGATCCTGTCGTCATTGATGTGCGAAAGGGTTTCGCTTTTTGATATGAGCAAGGCAAGCACCCCAATGATCCCTCGGGGCAACCTTTGCACGCAACCATTGCCGGGCGGTTAATCAACAAGATCAGATCAGCACTAAACGGGATATGACGCACCGAGGATGCAGCGCGAAGCGCGCCCTAGCGGCTCGCAAGAAGTCGGGCCGGCACCATGGCGGCAGGCAGGTCTGATCCATTCCGCTCTGCAATTTCTGCTTGCATTTTTGGAACAAATGACGAACAATAGGCAGATCACCGCTGAAGCGGGTATTCGGGGGGCCAGCGAAATGGCGCGTTGGAAAGGTGCGGGGCTGGCTGCCGCCGTAAGCGGATTATTCGCGCTGACGACAGCCCTTCCATGGGTGCGCTTGTCGCTGGAAAGCCTTGTCGTCCTCCTTATCCTGAACACATCCGCGCTCGCCACCGGCAAGGATTGCGCCGTCTGCTTCAGCGACCGCAAGGTCGGTGCCGATCAGCTCATCGCCGCCTGCACGCCGATTGCCGACGACAAGACGGCACCGTCGCGGAACCGTGTCATCGCCTATTTCCGTCGCGGCCTCGCCTGGGACGACAAGCATGATTACGACCGGTCGATCGCCGACTACAGCGAAGCGATCATGCTCGATGCCAGAGATGCCTCGGCCTACTTCAATCGCGGGGCTGCCTGGTACAACAAGGGGGAAAACGACCGCGCCATCGCTGACTTCAATGTCACAATCAGCCTCGAGCCTGGCTCCGGCGACGCCTACTACAGCCGTGGCCTGGCCTTCTTTCGCAAAGGCAAGACCGACGCGGCTATTATCGATTTCGAGCAGGCGCTCACTGTCGATCCGCAAAACCACAATGCGCGCAACAGTCTCGGCGCCACCTGGCAACGCAAGGGCGACCACGACAGGGCTATCACCGAATATGACGAGGCGATCCGCCTCGATCCACAAGGCGCCGCAGTGTATGTCAACAGAGGCATCGCCCACGCTTCCAAAGGCGACTACGACCTTGCGATAGCTGATTTCGACCATGCCATCAGCCTCGATCCGGAAAGCGTCGACGCCTACGCCAATCGAAGCGCTGCCTGGATTGGCAAGAGCGACTGGCCGCGCGCAGTTGCCGATGCCAATCGGGCGATTGGGCTCGCCCCCGACAGCGCGGACGGCTACTACAACAGGGCCGTCGCCTGGACGAATACAGGCGACAATGATCGCGCCATAGCTGATTTCGATAAGGTGATCGACCTCAACGCGAAGGATGCTGCCGCCTATTTCGGCCGCGCGCTCGCATTGACCCGCAAAGGCGATCGTGACCGCGCGACGGCCGACTGCCGAAAAGCCATGGAACTCGAACCACAACGGTCCGGCGCCTGCAACGAGCAGGTGACAGGCGGTGAAGCTCCGTCTGCGGATGCATCTATGGCCGCTCCCCAGCAGGACAATTCAGCGGCTATCGCCTGGAATCTGCAACGGGGGTTGAACCAGCAGATTCAAGGCTATGTCGGAGGCGCGATAGACTCGTTCAGCTTTGTAATCGGGCTCGATCCCAACAATGCCGAAGCCTATTACGATCGCGCCCTGGCCAGGGCGTCTGTAGGAGACAACGTGATTGCCGCTGCCGACTGCAGACAGGCAATCAAGCTCGATCCGAAACGGACAGGTACCTGCAACGAACAGGCCGCAGACGACAGGGTCCGGCCAGTCGAACCCGTTGCGTGGGAGGCCAAGGACAATCACAAGCGCGCCGAAGCCGACCGCAAGAAGGCGCGGACCCTCGGCGCGAACTAGACAGGTTCAGGGAGGGCCGGTGGATGGGACGTTGGAAAGGCTTTAGCGTGGCGGCGGTCGCCGCTTTGTCGTTTGTTGCGATAAAGGTATTGCCCTGGGCGCTCGGCTTTGCCGGCGGCAAATATCTTTACCAGACAGTGGCGGGTTCGCCCGATCCACAAATGCTGACCACAGCTCAGGTAAGCGAACAGATTGAAAGCCAAGGAAGCCAGATTTTCAAGGCAATCAAGCAGGAGTTTCCAGACGACTACGACGTCGTCGTGGAAAAAATCACGGCCGTGGCCAGACTTGGAAATGTCGATCAGGTGCGAAATGCGAGCAGGATGGCTGTCGCCGATCTCAGGCGAAGATACGCATCCCTGCTGTCCTCGGCTCCGGACGGCAAAGCCGCCGAAGCGCTGCGTGCACAATCGGATATGCTCAACCATGTCATGGCGCGGGAAACCGCTGCCATCTGCAACAACTACCTTCGTGAAGGGCCGGATGCACTCGGCACGCCGGACCAGGATTTCCTGATCGACATGGACAAGGTCGGCGCCACCCTGTTCCACGCTTTCGGCGCAGCGAAGAATGGCAGTCTGCCGGCCGCCGCTGCCAGCGACGGAGACTGGTCGCTGCTGGCCGACGCTTTCATCAACGCTGGCGGCACTCCCGCCGAGATGACTGCCATTGCCAATATGAGCCGGGAATTCGAAGGTCTCTGCCCAGCCGTAGCAAAACTCTACGCAGCCGCCCTGTCGCTGCAGGGTGAACCCGGGCGACACATCAAAACCACTCTGCTCTATGAGATCGTCCGGAATTGAATCGGTCGGGTCTGCTGATCTGTGGGTCTGACGTAAAGCTGCCGCACCTCGTGAGCTTCTTGGCTGGCCAGCCATTTCCTCGAAGGTCGAGAGCCGATTGGCTCCCTACCCCAGAGCTGAATTGCTGAAATACTTCGCGAAATCAGGGCGTTGCGTCAGAACTTTGCCATTGGCATCGCGCAGGATTCCGGATGCGAAGAGGTAGTCGCCGATCGCTTCCATCTTGGCCGGATCCATCGTCCCGATGGCGCCGCTTTGGCTGCGCAGATAATGGCCGTCGACCAGCATCTTCAGCGAAGCCTCGATCAGTGCCGGGTTGGTCAGCGTATCCTTGTTGGCGGCGATCAATAGGGCTGCCGCCTCCTCGCGATGATCAACCGCGAACTGGTAGCCGCGCCGCGTTGCCTGGACGAAGGCGGCAGCAGGTTTCGGATTTGCCTCGAGATAGGCTTCGCTCGAAGAGATCAGTGTCGTGTGCTCATCGGGCACGCCGTAGTCGGCATAGACGAAGCTGCGCTGCTTGATGCCTTTCAACTCGGCATCAACGCCTTCCCAGGTCGAGACTTCGAGCGTGAAGTCGACCGAACCGTTGGCCAGCGCCTCATAGGCCGAGGTACCCAGCGTCACCGTCTCGAAATTGCCCTTGCCGCCGTCGTGGCGGATGATGGAGCCGATTAGTGCGTTTTCCCAGGCGCTGCCGAAGCCGCCAAAGATCAGGCCGTCGAGATCCCGCGGCCTTTTGATCTCGCTGCGAGCCGCGTTGAAAACCACGCGGCCGGTTTCGGATTGCACCACCGCGTAGACGCCCTTCAGGTCGGCCCCGGCGGCTTTTTGGGTGAACAGGCTGATGCTGCCGTTGATGCCGAAATCGGCGACGCGGTTGGCAACCAGCGTGCCAGCCCCGGTATCGCTGTAAGGCAGGATCCCGACCTCGAGTCCAGCTTCGGAATAGAACCCCTTGTCGCGGGCGACGAACAGGCCGATGTGATTGGTGTTGACCGTCCAGTCGAGTGCGACGGTAACCTTTTGCGCCGCCGATTGTGCCCGGGCTCGCCCCGATCCGGCAAACAGCGGAAGGCCGGTGGCAAGGGTCAGCAGCAGTGCCTGCCGGCGCGTCAAGTCAGTCATGGTCGTTTCCTTTGGATGGGTTGGGGTTGAGGATGATGTCGAGGATCTCGGCCTCGAGCGCACTAGCCTGGCGCGCAGCGTCGCTGCCGAGGCTGCGCGGTCGCGGCAGCGGCACCTTGATTTCGCGCACGATGCGGGCCGGGCGCGCCGACAGCACATAGATGCGGTCGGACAGGAACACGGCTTCGCGCACATCATGGGTGATCAGGAGCGCCGTCCAGCGGTGATCCCGCCACATCCGCTCAAGCCAGCGCTGCATCGCGGTGCGCGTGAGCGCGTCGAGCGCGCCGAACGGTTCGTCGAGCAAAAGCATGTCGCGCTCCTGCACCACCGTGCGCAGCAGGGCCGTACGCTGGCGCATGCCGCCGGACAGTTGAGCAGGAAAATGCCGCTCGAAGCCAGCAAGCCCGAACTCGGCAAACAGCGGCGCAACACGTGCCCGCGCCGCCTTGCGCCCGATGCCCTGCACTTCGAGCCCCAGCGTCGTGTTGTCGAGGATGCGTCGCCACGGCATCAGCGCGTCGCGTTGCGGCATGAAGGCGAAATGCCTGCCGTGGTCATCGAGGGGAGCGCCGTCGAACAACATCTCGCCCTCGCCGTGCTCGGCGCCGGTCAGAAGCTGGAACAGCGTCGACTTGCCGGCGCCCGAGGGCCCAAGCACAGAGACGAACTCACCAGCGCCGACACTCAGCGATATATCGGCCAGCACGTCGAGCCCACCGAACGCCTTGCGCACATGCCGCAGTTCGAGCCGGCTCATCGCCGCTTCCCTGCGGTTTGCTTGCCCTCCCAAGGCATGGCAAGGCGCTGCAACAGTACGGTCAAGCCGAACAGGACAAGTGTAAGCGCTGCGCTGACGCCGACAGCGGCCAGCACCAGGTCGGGGCGGAAATTGTTCTTGGCGTTGAGCATATAGATGCCTAAGCCCTTCGCCGCACCCGCATATTCGGCGAAGATAGCGCCGACCACGGCATAGGTGATGGAGATCCTCAAGCCAGCAAAGAAGTAAGGCAGCGCCGAAGGCAGCCGTGCCAGCACGAAGACGCGCCAGCGCCCTGCCCCCATGGCGCGCAGCATCTGGCCGATCTCGGCCTCGGTCGACTCGTAACCCTCGACCAATGCCACCAGCATCGGAAAGAAGGTGACCAGCGCCACCAGCATGATCTTGGGCGCCAGTCCGAAGCCGAACCACAGCACCACCAGCGGCGCGATCGCCACCAGCGGCAATGTCTGGCTGACGATGAAGACGGGAAACAGCGCGCGGCGCAGCGGCTGGAAAAAGTCGACCAGTATCGATAGCGCAAAGGCGACGCTGAGCGAACAGGCAAAGCCAAGCAGCGTGGCGCGGATGGTCGGAATGGCGTTGTCGACCAACGCCTCGCGATTCAGCATCGCTTGCGCGAGGACGCGTGACGGCGCCGGCAGTGTCGTCGGCTTGATGCCGGAATAGGTGGCATAAAGCTCCCAGGCCAGCAGGAGCAGTCCGACCGACATCGTCACCGGTACCGCCTTGATAAGAAGGCTCGCGATCGGGCGCGAAGAAACTGGGGATGGGACCACGGCAGGTAACCTTTGACGGCCGCGCATAGGCGGCGGCTGTTTCAGACGGCCGACGGGCTGTTGGCTGAAACCGTGACGTCAAGGGTTACGTGGCCGGCACCCGGTCCGAAGCGGCAGAAGGCCGCGTCAAGCGCCGAAAAGATCGCGCCCGCATCACCGCCCAATTTCGTGCAGAAATGCTTGGAGCGCTCATAGACGCCCGACTGCTTGAGAAAATCGATGCAGCCGTAGATCTCATCCATATGGTCGTCGGTGCCCATCACATAGAGCGAGAACTGCGCTGCCGCCGGCTGGCCAGTCGAAGCCGCGCCGCGCACCGCCGCGATGGCCGCATCCCTGCGCGGGCCGAGTGGCCCGACAGGTCCGCCAAGGGCATCGGAGCGGCAGATCGGATCGTCCGGCTCGCCCGGGCAGCCGCGTGAGATGGTGGCTGACAGCACGCAATGTTTACCGCTGCGCGCCGCCGCCACGAAGAGGTCGCGCATGGCTGGAAACAGCACCTCGGGTGGCCCGACCAGCAGGGTCGAGATGTCGTCGGTCTCGATCCGGAGCTTGTCGCGATAGGGACCGAGCGCGCCCAGCGCGCCAAGGATGACGCCGACGAAATCGTCGGCCATGGGATATAGGGAAATCTGTGCGCCTGAAAACATGGCCCGCCTCGCTCCGCTGGTATTACCCAGATCAGCTTTTAGGGTCTGTGGGCTTGCCGCCCCCGTCTCAGCCCCGACCGTACGGAGCACCCCTGTGGATGCGCGGGTTAAAGCACCAATCAAACCGAAGTGAAAGCCATTTTTTCAGCGCGCTGCACCAAAAAGCATTGCGCCAGTGGTTCTTGGGTCGAAGACGCCGATGTTTCTGGAGCGAAATTTTATCGGGAACCTTCGCTGCCGCGACCGGTTGTCCCCATAGTCGCAAATGCGATCACCTTCGTAGAAACAAGCGACGAGTTCACAGAAATGGAGACAAACCATGTTCATGAAAATCCTCGCAGCTTCGGCTCTCACGATTGGTCTGGCCATGTCAGCCATGGCGCAAAGTGCCGGCAGCAATAACGCAAGTGGCGATGGCGCCGGCAGCGGGAAGTCGGTGACTGTGGAGCCGAACACCCCGGCTTCGCCGAATACGGTTAGGCCCGGTACTGTCGACCTCGGCATAACCAACAGCACGACCGGCATGCCCGGCGACATGAATTCGAACGCAGATCGAAATTGCCCGGCCGGCCCGCAGGGCGCGCAGCCTGACGCCACCCACACCTCGCCGGGCACCTCTGTGCCGACGGTCAACGATAACCACTGCGGTAAGTAGGCCATTGCCGGCAACCGAGGAAGCCGCGAGCGCATGCTCCGCGGCTTTTTTGGGCGCCCGCGGAACCGGGCACTCCTAAACAAGGCCAAGCTGGCATTATCGATCTTTTCAAGCGGGGCGCGGTCTCGCAGCCGCCAAGGGTCAACGTCATACCCAACGCAGCAGGCGTTACCCCCCGCAGCGTGTTCCTAGCCGCGCTTGATTTGCCACGTGGCGTGCTAAGATGGCGCAGTCCTTGATATCAGGCGCTCGACGGCTGCACCGAGGTGACAAGGCGCAGTGACCTGAAAGGGCTTGGCCTGCGACGAAGCCGCTCGACGGTCTCGTCGAGCCGGCACAGTCGCCGGTTGTGAAGTCTACGAAACAGCCTTTTCGCGAACCGGCAGCTTCCAGCCCGGCCTGACGAAGTGGCAGGTGTAGCCGTTGGGATATTTCTCCAGATAGTCCTGATGCTCAGGCTCGGCTTCCCAGAAGGGACCGACCGGCGCCACTTCGGTGACGACCTTGCCCGGCCACAGACCCGAGGCATCGACATCGGCGATAGTGTCCTCGGCGACGCGCTTCTGTTCGTCGCTGGTGTAATAGATCGCCGAGCGGTAACTCAGCCCGACATCGTTGCCCTGCCGGTTGCGGGTCGTCGGATCATGGATCTGGAAAAAGCGCTCCAGCAGCGTGCGATAGCTGATGATGGCCGGGTCGAAATTGATCTCGATGGCTTCGGCGTGGGTGCCGTGGTTGCGATAGGTGGCATTGGGCACGTCGCCGCCGCTATAGCCGACACGGGTGGAGATGACGCCGGGATAGCGCCGTATCAAATCCTGCATGCCCCAGAAACAGCCGCCGGCAAGAACTGCACGTTCGGTCGAAGTCGCCATATCACGTCTCCTCAAAAGCAATTCCACGAAAAGCGTGTAGCGATTTTCCGTCTGGAATTGCGCAAAATCAACTTGGATCTCCCATAAATGGGCATTGTCTCTTGCTCCGTCCAGCGGACCGCCGACCTGCTTCAGTTGCTCGTTTGGGCGAGGCTGTCGATCGCATTCGCCAACTGCGGCGCGCCGGGCGGAATGGCGGCAAAGCTGACCACCACCGGCGGCGCCCTGAGCGACCAGTCGAAAAGAACGGTTTTGACCGGGACGTTGCCCACCCACACCTGCAGTCGAGGTGGCACGTCGCGCCCAGACCAGACCAGCAGTATGCCGTGGTCGCGCAGCCGATCCTTGGTGATCCAGGGGGCATACTGCATGTTCAGGTCGGTGAAGATCGACGGCTTGTCATAGGCGTTGAGGCCCGCCAGCGACGCGATAAGGGGATGGCCGCCGACGATGTCGAGCCGACCGGGCGCGGCCGCGTGCCAGACGACCTCGGCCTCATCCGATATCTTCTGCGCCGGCCAACAGACGGCGTCCATCCGTCCACGCAAATTGCATTTCGTCCAGCGGATCCCCGCATAAGCACCAGATATGCCGATGATGCAGACGAACGCGCAGATCGCCAGCTTTCGCATCTCGACGGTGCCGAGGCGGTGGCCCAGCAAGGCAAGCGCCACAACGCCAGCAAGATTGTACATCGGCGCGCCCCAGGCCTCGCCTGCCCCGGTGAACAGGGACGCCACCATGACGAGGAGCGCCGGGCCAAGCCCCATCCACAAGAGGTAAACGAGAATACCGCGCCCAACGGGCTCTTGCGGCGGCGCCGAGCGCCGCAGCAGCCCTGATATCGCCAGCACCAGAACGAAGCCGCAGAGCCCGGCCATCTGGACGCCGATATAATAGAAGCGGGAGCGATGGGCCAGCACCCACTGATCGCGCCAGGCAGCATAGGTCAGCGGCAGGAAATCGACGCGGTTGAGTTCGACGGCCAGCGGCGCAGCGACAGCGACGAAAACCACAAGGCCAAGCCATGGCCAAGGCGTGGCGAGCCGACTGCGTGCCCGCGGGTCGGACAACAGCCAAATCGCGCCGAATAGCAACAGCAGGGCGGTGGAAAACTTGGCGTAGAGCCCGACGCCCGATACGAGTCCGAGCGCAAGCCACCAGCCCGGCCCACCACCACGCCCTGCACGCCACAACAGCCAGCAGATAGCGGCCCAGAAGGGCATCTGCGCGTAGTCATGATTGAACTGCGGGGTCGGCCAGCCGAAGAAATAGAGAGACGGCATCAAAAGCACGGCAGCCAGCGCACGCTTCTGCCCTATCAGGTCACGGGCCAGCAGATAGACCAGGACGAAAGTCGCCGAGATCGTCAGCTGGGCCAGGAAATATTGCGGCCAGCGGAACGATCCGGTCAGAAGATGGCTGGTCTCGAGCAGCCATGCGGGAAGCTGTGGATGCTTGTAGCTCAACAGCACCCATTCGCGGCCCCACATGAAGCCTTCGACGACATCGTTGGGCGGTGAGACGTTGACAAGTGCGGGCGCCACCGTCCAGCAGAATATCTGCATCAGGCACAAAATTGCCAGCAAATACAAGGGATTACGGATTAGATTGGACAAAACCGATGGGGAATCGACGCCGGCGGCAACCAATTCCGCCGGCACCCAGTCGTCCATGGATCCATCTATCCCCGCCATGCGGCGCTTAGATCACATAGTCCGGTTTGACGAACAGCCCAAACGTCGAAGCTTACAAAAAAGTATAGCTATGTGCCATTGCAGCACCATTATCGAGCAGGAGTATCGGCGCTCCTCTCTCCAGCCACGATAGCGCTGCACGGCTGACTTAGCCTGAAAAATCCGGATCCCAATGCGCCACCACCACGCCGTCATCCACTACCGTGCGCTCGACTTCTGGATGGCGCGCGCGGCCGTTCTGGTTATCATCTGCCTGCAGCTTCTGGTCATCAACAACCTCTCATTTGGGCCGCGCTGGCTGGCGCCGGTGCTGGAGGCCGCCCTGCTGCTGCCCTTGTCGGTGGCCACGGCCTGGACACAGGCCGCCACCCGAAAGGCGGTCGATGATCACGAGTGGCATGCGATCGGCCAGTTTCGCATCATGATCCGCAGAACCGCGCTAACCATGACCGCCATCATCAGCCTCATGAATTGTGGTTCGCTGTTCTTGCTGGTGCGTGCCTTGCTGGAGGGCCATGCCGGCAACAGCGGCACGACGCTGCTGATCGATGCGCTCAACATATGGGTCACCAACGTCATCGTCTTTGCCTTGTGGTTCTGGAGCACCGATCGCGGTGGACCGCCGACCTGCGGGCTCGTCAAGCTCGCGCAGGCCGACTTCCTGTTCGCACAGATGACGCTGAACGACCGTGACCTTCGCGATTGGCTGCCCGGCTTCGTCGACTATTTCTTCCTTGCCTTCACCAATGCGACAGCGTTTTCGCCCACCGATACGTTGCCACTCTCCCAGCGCGCCAAGCTGTTGATGATGGCGGAATCCATGATCTCGCTGCTGACCATCGCGCTGGTCGCGGCACGCGCGGTCAACATCCTGGCTTGAGGCTTGCCAATCCGAATCGCCGCCGCATCGAGCCGAAACGCAAAATGGCCCGCCCCGGCGCGAGCCGAGGCGGGCAAAAATGGCAGTCGTGGAAATGAAATGAGGACTATACCGCGTCTGGCGGCTCTTTCGGCGCGGCTCTATGCCGAAAGTGTCTCGGGCATGCTGTCAAGCAGATGCCAACAGACAACGCCGACCGGAGCCAGCAGCTACTCATCTGACGGCGGCTTGAATCGCCTCGCGACAAACTCGAACAAGACGTCCGAGATCCACATGGCGCAGACGCCGATCAGGAAGGCCGCTGCCAGTGTGGTGGTGTCGTCGACGGGATCCGGCATCGGCAGGCCGGTGATCCTGGCGTAGGACACCGCCGGCAGCGTCAGATATGCCGCCGCCAAGGCGCCACAGATTGGCGACGCTATCATTTCGCGCAATTTGTAGCGATGCCGCGAGAGCGCGCGCAGAACGCCGCCGGCAAGGCCAGCCGCCACGACCGGTCCCTTGATGCCAAGCAGGTCGAAAATTTCGTGCATCACGGTCTCCATCCACAGAGCTTCTGACCCTTTTCGTTATGAGCCAGGATCGCCGCTGCCGACGCGTCGGAAAGAGTCGCCACCTCTGCCTGTGTCGGCCGGATGGGATGCCCGGCCGCGCAGAACGACCCGCCCGATGTGGTGCAGCCGGCCAGCGTGAGGGAAAGCGCTAGGATTTTGACCATTTGCCCAGCCTCCTCCGGTTGTCGTCCGGCGTCCGGCCGGCAACGGCATCATCGATCTTCTGGGCTTCGGAGCGAGCCGCGGCGTCGGCGGCATCTTGCCTGGCCTTCTGGTTGGCCTTGCCCTTGGCGTAGGCCGTCCAGAGACCGGCGAGCGCGGCACCCGTTGCAAGGAGATATGGCCAGACCTGGCCAAGCAGTGCGAGCGTTCCCATCTCATGTCTCCTTGGCCGGCGGCACGATCATGCCGCGCGGACCGTCACGCACCGCGTTGATGATGATCTTGGCAAGGGCGATAGTGCCGCTGATCTGAAGCGCGGCGCGGTCGCTCACCCCGAACATCGTCCAGTCGAAGCCGGCAAGGGCGCCACCGCAGATGATGGCGATCAGCGTGTTGAGGAGATTGTGTAAGGCGTTGGTATTGAACCATGTCATCAAAAGAGGCTCCCGAAAAAACCGGTGAGGTGATGCCGGAACGCCGTGAGCGCTGCGGCCATGAGTAAGAGAATACCGGCCGCTGCAGCCGTCTTGCCGCCGGATGGCGGTACCCGAGGCACCGGCTGGACCGTCTGCGCCTCGGTAGCGGTGGTTTCGGCTTTGGACGGTTGCGGGACAGTCGCCGGCGCGGCCACCGCGGCATGTTGCGCCGACATCAGCAAGGCCTGAACCCGCACCGACCTCACCCGATCGGACCAGCCGCGCCCGAACGTTGCCCATGTCGGCAGCCGTTTGAGAAACGCCAGCCGCGCATCGCAAAGCGCATCGATGATGACGCCGGCCGGTTTTGCCTTGACTGCCGCGAGGGTCACCGGTCCGATCCGGCCGTCCTGGGCAACGCCCACCGCCGCCTGCAGGTATTTCGCCGCCCGGCCAGGCCCGCTGTTCACCGCGAAATCGAACACCGCAAAGTCGACGCCATCGGGCAGTTCGGCGCCGAGCACGGCGTCCCAGTAGAAACGGCGGTAGATCGTGGCAACCTGCGCGTCGCCGATGCTGCGGAGGTCCGCCTTCGTCGCGTCGGCCTTCACGTAGCGGCGGAAATTGGCGAGCGTCACCCCCTTCATGGTGGCGCCGCCTGGATCGGCTGGATTGTCCGACCAGAGCCCTTCAGATTTCAGAACGAGCGCAAGCGCCCGCGCGAAGTTGCGGTTCATGGTTATGGTTCCTTTCGGATCGGTTTTGCTAGGCTGGAAGGATGGACACGATGGTTCGATCTGCTCGTGACATATCCCGGCGAGCGATCGGCTGGAGGATCATGGATTTGATTGGCGCAGCCATGCTGGTGGGCATGGCCGTGGTGTTCTTGCTCAGCACACAGATCCTGAAGAGAGGGCAAGATGACGGACAACGTCGAAGTGCGATCACCGATCGCCCGCGAAATCGCATCGGCAATCCACTGGGTTCCTGGCTCAGTGCGGCAACAATATCATTCGCGCTTGGAGTTCTCGCGCTACGCGCCTCGGCCTCAGCTATCTACTCAAGGCCAATGGGCGGGCTTTTCGTGGCATCGTTCATCGCTTTGGGAACGATCTCGGCTGCCGTTTCGATCGGCTCGGTATTCGGACTCATTTGGAAATTTACGCGGTCTCAAATGCGAACTTCGCTGGACGGGTTCTTTTGAGTCGGGTTCCTCGTGCTTCCGATTTCAGTGGCACTTTGTGCCTCAGCAACGTGGCCGCTCGCTTGGTACTTTCTGGGCGGCAATGAACAATCGCGTTTATAAAGGTTTAGTGATCGCAATCCCGGGAGGTGGCTAAGGCCTACGTGGCGTAGGGGAATGGCTATCACTAACAGGCATCATGCGCCGAGATCGCACTTGCAGAGTGGTTAAGATAGCCATCACCTGAATCGTGAGAAACACGATGACGATCGGTCGGATCAGCGCAAGAATGTTCTCGGGGCTGTTCCTGTGGGCGTACACCCCGATCGTCGCCGCCCCGAGAAGGAAGAGAAAAAACATCATACCCCTGCTACGAACTATCGAATTGTTCAAAAACAGGATGCTTGCACCATAAATCCCTCCCCCGATCAGGACACCAAGAAGCCCGCCCATCGCCCAGCAGTGCGCCCATAAATTGGAGGCTAGTCCGTACGTCGCCTGGGAAAAAACCTGTTGCTGCAAGAGCTCATTAAAGCCGCCGCTTCCAAAGCCGAAATAGGACGGCACCAGCAGAAACTGCGCGAGGCAATCCCGCGTCGTACTCCAAAGCGGATACGAAACGTTCAAGGCAACGACTTTTTCAAGCAATTCATGAGTGCCGAAGGCCTCCCATCCGGCCTGCAAAGACATGGCGTCTGTCGATGCGAGAATGTCGCTGAAGGACTGGTCAGACTTCAAGGACACGTAGAAAGGTTTGGCATAGAAAATAACGGCTAAAACTGCTGCGGCGGCGGCTAGCGATTTCCCGGAAAAGAGCGTCCTGATTGCTGGCCGGCCCCACATGAGCGCGAAGCCTAGAGAGACTAGCGTGATGACAGGGGTAGTGCGATCAGCGCCGACAACGATCAGCGCGAGCAGGCATGAGAAGACATTTCTGGCCCAAGGCACCTGAAAATACCACCCTATCAAGAAGCCAAGCGCTATCGACCATTTCCAGAGAAGCCAGTCAGCGCCGATGTAGGAGCTGATTTCCGCCCGAGGATCGAGCAGCCATAGGAAATTGCCGGATTTGTATGCCAATGAACTGTAGCAAAGCACAACAAGCCCGAGCGCCGCCAACAGAAACCGGTTCAAATAGACTGGATGTGGGATTGCCCGGATCGTCGGCTGCTTCTGCGCATACCCGCTTGTATCAGCGACAAAAAGGGAAAGCGCAAAGCCGAGCCACGCTACAGCCATCACCAGTGTGGCCGCATCAGAGGTCGGCGCGTAGTATGCTGACATCTTGCCGGATAGAACCGGCCGAGTTATGCCGAGCAATGCCGGAATGCTATAGGCGCAAAGACCAACGAAGCCGATCCAGATCGCCGAAACTGTGGGGAATCTGGTCAGCAAAAGTATTGTCGTCGCGATAACCGTTACCCACAGCAAAAAGAACATGGATCCTGATAACATCAGGACTATCGAGTCGCAATTTTCTAGAGCTCGAAATCCCCTGACCAGCCGATTGCCGAACTGACAACCCACAATCCCAACGCGTAGGCCTCCAAGGTCACTCGCTCACCGGGATCGAGGATGAGATATTTTCCTGCACCGCCACCCTTAATCGTGTCCGTGCCGTTGGGATCGAGATTCATGACATGGGTCGAGTGCAAATCAGCAAAGCCGATCCGTAAACCCGGTGCGGCCGGCGGCAGAGTGTGGGTCCGCGCTGCGCCGGCGCCGTTGTTGTGGCAGAGGGCGCGGTTATGCAGGCCGAACAGGATTGTGTTGAGGGTCAGGTTGATTGGCACACTCGACGTCCCCTGCAGGCCTGGGTTGTCGCCACCGACGAACCGGGTCACGATGCCGGCCGTGATGGAACTGCCAGTACCGTCGCCTACCCACTCCGATATGTCAAAACCGTCAACGAGCATTTCGTCAATTACGCCGCCGGTGGTCACCCGAAAGGCAATGCCAACTGAAGTCGAGTTCTTCAGCGCAATGTCCTTGAGACTGACCTTGCGCAGCCGTTGGCCGGCGGAAAGGTTGAACCGGATGCCATGCGACTGGGTGTTGCCCCTGATGCCCGTCAGACTAAGGCTCGCTGGCGTGACGCAATTCGCCACCACTATGGCATCGGTCGAGCAGTTCATCATGGTGCCTGGGCCGATCGCAAGCGGCGTCTGGTATGGAGCGGCGACTGTAGCCGTGGCGCCGGACACGCCGCCCGTGATAGTCTCGCCAGTTGAGAAGCTGCTGGCCGAACCGCGCACATAGATGCGTCGGGTCACGCTGCTTGCCGTTTTCGCAATCATCGAGGAGCCGCCAGTGATTGTTTCAGCAGCCTGGAATGTCCCGGTCACCGGCAAGACTCTCAGCAGATTGGCGAAGAAATCGATCACGGTACCTGTCGCACCGGACGTACCACCGGTTACCGTCTCACCGAGTTCATAGTCGACAGTTGAACCGGTTATGACAATTTCAACATGTTGGAACCGCAGGATCCCGGTCGAGCCAGAGGCGCCGCCGAAGACGGTCTCGCCAGTCGTAAACGATCCGACCTGCGAGCTAAGAGCGAGTTGGTATTCGCCGTTTGGCTCCAATTGCAGGGCTGTGTTGTAGCGGTCGATATACCAGTTATCGAGCCGGCCCGATTGGATTTGAACGCCGTATACATTGCCGGCAGAGCTGCCAGAAAGCCTGTTGCCGATCGCCTTGACGTTCGAGATGAGCACTTCGCTGTTGGCGTCGGTCGCTGCGACGCCAACCAGACAGTCATTCGCCACCACGTTGGTGATGATTCCTCGTGGATCTCGCGCGCCCGTCATTTCCACCCAGACACCGGCAGAAGGACTATCGAGATGCGCATCGGCGAAAACACCGTCTACCAAGATGTCGGTGGTGTTGAGGTTTCCCGCATACGTCAACACGACGCCGTCGCGTTTGCATTTTGCCGACCGGATGTTGCGCACGATCGGCCTGCGGACACCAGCAACGTAAACGCTATCGCCAAACTCGCCGCCGGTTGGCGTGACGATGTTGTAACCGTCAATGTCCTCGATCGTTGGGCTGTCAACACAGAGCGCCATGATGCCCGCAAGCCCAAGATTGCGCACCTTGATGCCGCGAATCGTCGGCCGCTTCCTGCGCGCGCCTGTCGAAAAGCCAGCACGGATGCCTATGGAAGCCTCGTACCCGACGTGCGATCCGCCATCTATCGTCAGATCCCCGTCAACCTGGACATCATCGGCAGCGATGTCGATCACGGGATAGTGGCGGGTGACGGTGGAGGCCGGAGCGCGTAGGATCAGGGCAGAGCCACCCAGGCATTCGACGCGCTTCTTCGCCGTCGAAATGACATGGTTGCCATCGGTCTGATATGAGCCGTCAACCAGCACGTGCGGATAGCTGCCCGAGAGCAGCGCGTCGATAGCGGCCGTGGCGTTCGCGCCGCCACCGCGCGCGCCAAGCATGGATGCGGCCACGGGGATTGAGGCCAGCCCATATCCCGCCTTCGTCACGCGGTCGCTCAAAGTGATCACCAGATCCCCGGCCGTGGTTCCGTTCTTGCGGTAGACGGCGCCGCTGCCTGCCACTTGGTGGCTGTCATAGAAAGCGGTGCGGATGTAGGTCGGGGCGATCGGCGGGGAAAACGCCTGGGCGGCGGCGAGCGTGGCGAATTGGGGATCAATTACCGTGGTCATCGCTTCGGCCGCGAGATTGGCCGGTGCTTGGGCCTGGTCGATGATGTCTTGAGCGGCTTCCCGAATATCCCCGACCGTGTCGTCGGACTGGTAGAACGACAGGACAATGTCGTCGGTACCGATCACGGGGTTCAGCGTCTGGAAGACAAAGACGAAATTGCCCGAAGCCGCGCCTTCCTGGACATGCACCGTCGTTCCCTTCTGCATCGTGCGACCCGCTCGCGCATCGGCGGCGCGGTACCAGTAGCCCTCCGACGCCGTATAGATGCCGTTCAACCTGGCGTCAGCCTGGTCCTTGACCAGCACCCGGTCGCCGGTCGCGGTCTGGACGCCGTCGACGACCTTGAGGCCCTGGATCCAGGCAACACCGTCGATGACGATCGTCTCCAGGTTCACGGTCGTCGCCAGGCGCACGGGTTCGCGCTCGCCGGTCAACAGGCGAACGGCGGCGGTTGCAGGACGGGCCATGAGACTTGCTCCATGAAAAAAGCCCCGCGAAAGCGAGGCTGTGAAAAGGGTCTGATTTTGCGGCGTGGGCGCGTCCGGAGGTTAACCCCAGTCACATGGGTGTGACCGGTAAAAAGTGGTCACCGTAATTCCCACGACCGGCGGATGGACGCCGGTGTCCATGGTCGTACCTTTGCCCAGGCCACCAGCGACATCGGGCTCAACTTCGAAGTATCGCATCGCTCACCTATCGGGCTGAATAGATGGCCATGCACCTGCCCATCCAGCTTAAGGTGATATGCGCACTGGTGTTCCAGGTGGTAGGCCTTTTACTTTCGCGATGATTTGGCCCATGATGTGCCAATAGACATCAAGGTCCGACAACTCCAGATTCTCGATCGTCTCCTCGCCTCCAAGAAAAAGCGGTTTCTTACTGCCTACGCATTGAGCGTACGCCGGCTGGGCGCCGCCGGCTTCCCGCCACATTGCGTACCCATCGGACGCCAATATGGCGTCCTCGTCTTCGATAAGTTCAATATCGTGGAAGGTTCGGACATTGCACGGTATCTGCAGAGCCTCGCCCGTGTCGGGTTCAAACATCACGACACCGGGCTCGCCTTGCTCCAACCGTCCGGTATCGACAGCAAACGCCGTGCCCTGCCAATCATAGCCAAAGCAAATGATCCGCCCGGCGAACTCGGGAAAGCCCAGGCTGACCCTCGCGTTCCAGCGCGCCACGTCCTGTGCGCGGACGATCCTATACAAGCCTTACTTGAACGATCCGCCTCCGAAACTCGTTAGCAACTCTTTCAATCCCGGCACCTTCGTATCAAGCGAAAGGTCGCCCGCATCGGTTGGCGCCCTGCTATCCACCGGGAAGTTTTGTTGGAATGTCTCGAACATCGCGATCTCCAATCGTTACCTTGTTGATTTTGGTTCCATAAGGCAGAAGCTTGATTTGGTGTCTTATCTTCGACCCAAGACTGGTGTTAACGCTGGGATCCAGTGGGCCCATGTTCTCCAGTATCTGCTTCCCACCTAGCTGCAAATCAATTCTGTCGAATTACGGTGAAAGTGTACTATTTTCTTCCACTCCGAATTACGGTGACAGTGTACTATTTTCTTTCACTCTGGTCCGTATCGATTCATAAAGTGCAGTGTCACCGTACCTCTGGAAGATATCCGGCAGGACAGAGGGGGCGCCGTAGAACGCCAGCCATCACAGCAATTCCAATTAGAGAGCAGCGTTCAACCCGCGAAATTTTCGTCCACGAACATCTCGGCAAATTTCTGGGGTGGGAGGGTTACGTCATTGACGCGGGCGATTTCGAGGTTCCTTGCCCACATATCCCGGATTGCTGCCGGCATTCCCTCGGGCATGTGCATGGCCTGGGCAATTGCGTCATGCCATTGTCCGTCGCCGCCATAGATAGATTGCAGCTTGGGGCCCATCTTTTTCAAGCCATCCTCCGACTCTTGAGAGAGTTCTCGGATGGCCCAGAGCACATAAAGCTCCAGCAGCCTAAGCAGCGGTTGTCCATCATAACGTGGGTTAGTCGGCATATTACCTCTCATCAAAGGTGGCGTAATAAATGAGCCTTTCGCAGATGGCGTCGCTGAAAGAAAAGCCCAGCCTTTCCGACATCCGAAGAGTTTCATGAATATCAACCTGGGCAGGAACTTCCACCTTTTGTCTGGTTGAAAGTGAATGGGAAGGCTGGCCGCGACGTGATCCCGTTACTGTTCGCAAGGCTCGACCACGGCAAATGGTATTCCCAATGATTCCAGCAAATCAAGAATGCGTTTCGAGATGACGAGGCGATAGTTTGCCGCGATCCCGAAATCTCCATCGCTTCAACACCGCTCCCCAAAGAGCCGCCAGGACTGAGCCCATCAAGACGCTTCAAAAGGCTCAATCAAGGCATTGGAAATCCGCAATGGCTTGAGGGCATCGAGAACGCGCTCGGAAACGACGAGGCGGAGATCTTTCGCTATTCCGAAATCATCGCGACCGGCATCCCCGTTCACTTTCAGCCATACGAAGGGCGGAAGCTTCTGGTCCGGTTGCATTTCCTCGAACAATTCAGAAGTGGTCGCCTCGACCTTGTCAAAGGTTACGCCTGAAAATTCACTCTTGAGAATTTTCTCTTTCACATCTTCGGTGACAAGGTAGCACGGGAACGACGTCACCATCCTATCACCCAACCACCCATCAAACTCATAATGCAAACGGGCTACGAGAGGAGGATGAACACTCGCGTCCAAAATTATATTTTCGCCAAAACCACCAGACACCTCCGGCTCTAGCTAGTAATATATTTTCATCACTTATTGATCTCAGGAAACTTGAAATTTAAATTATGGTGGTCCGATCCATGCAAATTTTCTACGATGTCTTTATACTTACCGCCAACGACTTCAACCACTTCGAAATATTGAAATCCCATCAACCTTCCAACGATTTTTTTAAGGAAATCGAATTCTTCTTTGCTCCTTGAATCTCTTCTATCAAGCAAAAATTCATTTAGAGACTTAGAGGTGCCAAGAATTAATTGCACAATAGCCTCTGCATCATCTCTGCGGAGATTGTCTACCATTTAATTCACCCTTCAATGCCCATAATTTTCCATACATCTGGCTATACAATAGTGAAATGGTGCTCCGTCGTACGTGCCGGTGGGCAGTGTGGCGTTAGTGCAAAAGTCGATACACAAATTCCTCGCGACTGACTTTGATATACCAGCTACCTCGACGGAAGGATAGATGTTCTCTTTTTGTTCATAAATTGCGGACGCGGTCTGGGTCTGCTGGTTCTCCAACGCCTCAGAACGTTGCCCGCTCCCCGAATTCGGTTCCGACGCATCTGTTGATGCATCTAGCGTACCTGCTTCCGTGTCGCTCGCATGGTGCAGCAGTTCACGGATATCTAGTGTGTTAGTCGAATCCGCCGAGAATGAATTTGGCAAGGGTTGGATGTTCTCAAAATCCAACTGTTCTTGAGCAGCAATAGAACGGGTAATTGCGACTTGATAGGCGGCCGGATCGTTGCTGTCCGGGCTCGTTGTCGCCTTCCACGCGGCATCGACATTGGGGAAGACCTCGCGGACGTAGCCAGCAGGGTCTGCCCGCCTCATGCCCAGAGTCTTGAGCGCTGCGGCAGCCGTAACCCAATATCGTGTCTGCTCTTCTTTGGATCTGACCGGCCCAGGCTCCGCATCGCGCAGCGCTGCGTGGATCGCCTGGTTGGGCATCGTCCGCATGCCAAAGGCCTGACGGCCGACATCAATCTTCAAGTTGAAGTTCTGGTACTGCTTGCCGCCCTCCTCGGTGCCATAAATGGCGGCGAAGTCGGCGGGGCTGGGCATCTTGCCGGAATAGCTGCCCGTATTGGCGATTGCGTCCGGGGCGTTCTGCGAAGCGAGGGCGATGTTGGTGCGCGCCTCGATAAGTTGGGCAGTGGCCGCAGCGTGCGTCTGGTCGATCAGTCGCTGAACGTCATTTGGAGATAGGTCGGCGAGATGGTCGGCTGCCGGCTTGGTCGCGATCGGACCGGGCGCCGGAGCATGGCCCGCAAACGCCTGCGCCACGGTTTCATCAGGTGTTTTCTTGCCGAGGCGGTCGCCGGGGGCATCGCGGCCGGAGGCCGGCGTCCCGACACCAAATATCTCAAGTGCCCGTTTCGGATCCTTGGCGATCAACGCCTCGAAGCGCGTCTTGGCCGCAGTGCCGAACCAGTCCTTGACCTTCTGCCGTCGGATACCCGGGTCGAGCCCCATCTTATCGATCAGGTCGAGCCCTTCCTGGCGGGCTGCTTCGAAGGTAACGGCATCGTCGGGGTTGGCGTTGCCGATGGCTATGGCGCTGGTCTTGAGCGCCGTGTCGACCTCGGCCAGCTCATAGCCGTCGCGGCGCGTCTGTTGCCGCTGCGCCATGGGCCGCGCGCGCACAGCGCGCATCGCCTCCTTTTGCCCGGCGAAACTGGCGCGCTGGCTTTCGGGCATGTTCGCAAGGGCATCGTCGAACAGCGTGTCGAAAAGGCCTGTTTGGACGACCTGGCCGGTGCGCGGATCGACCTGGCCATACATCGTGTCGTGCATGCCGGCACCATCGGCCGGCGCGTTCGCCGCCACCTGGTCTTCGGCCTGCGCGATCCTGCCGTTGAAGCGGCGCCGCGCAAGCTCGGCGTCGAACGCCTCCTGCTGGTCTTTCATCTGCTGGTAGCGTTCGGCGACGGCTGAGAGTTTATCGCCCAGCCCTTGCATGGCGCCACCGAATGGCGAGCCCTGCGGGTATTGCACCGCGTTGCCGGTATCGAGCCGGCGCTGGGCTATGTGGAGAGGGATGGTCGCCATCTAGCTGTTCCCCGCCCACGAGGCCCTGAGGGCCGAACCGCCGAAGATCACCGACCGCTTCGGGACCATGCCGGCAATGGCGCCCGAGACCGGTGCCTTCGTCGGGACCTGGATTTTGGAGCGGCCGCCAACGAGCGCGTTGCCAGCGTTGAAGATCGAGGCCGTCACCGCCTGCTTGCCGGAGAAGCGTGAGATAGCGGCTTGCGTATTGAGATTGTTCTGGCGCAGTTTTGAGCCGTATTGGATCGCATCGAGATCAAGCTGGCCCTGCCTGGCATTGGCGGCCAGCACCTCGGTCGGCGAGCCTGAGATGCCGACGCCGGACGCGCCGGCCTGGGCGCGCGCCTGGCCTTGCAGGAGATCCTGCTTATGGCGCTCCTGGCTCTGGTCGAAGGCGGCACTTTGCGCGTCGGCCTGCGCCTGCTGCTCATAGGCCCTGGCCTGATAGTCGGCCATCCGCTTCGACTGCTGGCCTTCGACCAGCGCACCGCCGGCAGAAAGAGCCGTGCCGAGAAGGGCAAGTGTGCACATGGTTCAGCCTCGTTCACCAAAGGAGGTCTTTGCGGGAATGAATTTGCTTTTGACGCCGTCCACCGGCGCGCCGAGCGGCGGGCGCGGGTCGAGGGCGCCGCCGGGGCTGAGGAAGGACAGCAAAAGCTTGTCGGCCTGCAGCGCCGGCCGGCTGAGGCGGGCGGGTGGGGCGGCCCGTGGCCCGGCCATGGCGGCGCGGCGCGTGGTGGTCAGGTTCACCTTCAACTCGGCAACGCCGGCGGCGTCGAACAGGCCATTGGCGGTGGCAATAGTGCGGGCCAGCGCATCGACCTCGAACAGTTGCTGGCGCAGCTGCTCGACCAGCCGACGGACGTCGCGCCAGCGCTCGCGCAGCGTCACCGCCCTGGCCTTGATCTCGTCGCCAAGGGCGGCAATATCGGCCCGGGCTTCGCTGGCGGCGGCATCGGCGCGGCGCTTGCCGGCGGTGTCGATCGTCTTTTCCAGCAGGACGATCTGGTCGTTGCAGTCGTCGAGGGCTGCACGCGCGGCGGCCAGGTCGCCATCGCCGAAGACCGCGCGGTCCTCGGCCTCAGCCAGTTCGCGTCTGCGGGCGAGCGCGTCGTTGAGGTCGGTGTCGAGCAAGGCGATGACGGCAGCGAATTCGGCAGCCGTCCGCGCCCTGCCGAGTTGCTCGGCATGGAGGGATGTCATGGGGGAGGTGTCCTTGTGGATGGAGTGCGGGCCGGCAGAGGGCTATCTCCCCCCTCGAGGGGGAGATAGCCGGTAGGCCAGAGGGGGTCGGTTCGACCTGATGCGACCTTCTGCGGCGGATGAAGATTGGCGCTTCGCGTGAAGCGCTGGCGTCCCCTTTTCAATGCAGGAGGTCGCGTCCCGTCGTACCGACCCCCTCTGTCGCCTTCGGCGACATCTCCCCCTCGAGGGCAGGGGAATCGCATATGAGTAAGAGTAAGTCTTGCGTTGAGTGGAAAGGTTGATTCTTTAGGGGCCTTCTCTTTGAAGAGG
>NZ_JAMYMV010000038.1:0-63166 GCF_040318715.1 Mesorhizobium sp. M1050
CCCATCGCCAGCAAGATGCGAAGAGCCAGATGGAACAGAGACTTCCTCTTCCAGCTCTTTACTCATATGCGATAGCCCTGCCCTCCGGAGGGAGAGGAAGGGAGCCCGCTGGCGGCGGGAGAAGGAGGAGTCTGGTTGAGGAGCGTTGCCTGCAATAGGCTCGCAGCTTCCTCTACCCCGTCGATCGGGGGAGAGGTGGCTCGGCGAAGCCGAGACGGAGTGGGGGTCGATCTGCGCTGGGCGCCGTCAATTCGGGCCGGGTTCACCGCCTGCTAAGTTATGCTCCCACCTCGATCACGGCCTTGATCAGTCCTGATTTCTCATGCGCCCAGCGGGCGAGATCGCGCGGCGTGGCCGCGAGCGTGGTGCGGTGGGTGACCAGCTTGGCCAGCGGCACGGCGCCGTTGCTGATCGAGGCGGCGACATGGTCGAAGTCGGCGCGCAAGGCGTTGCGGCTGCCGATCAGCGTCATTTCGCGCTTGTGGAATTCCGGATCGGAAAAGCTGATGTCGTCCTTGACGACGCTGACCAGCACCAATGTTCCGCCATGCGCGACATGGGCGAAGGCCGACTGCACGGACTGGGTGTTGCCGGTGGCGTCGAAGACCACATCGAAACCTTCGCCTGATGTCGCCTCCTTGATCATGTCGGGCACCGCGCCGCGCGAACCGTCGAGGGTCTGGAACCCAAGCTCATTCTCGGCGAAGGCGAGCCTTTCACTGCTCATGTCGAGCAGTGCCACGTCGAGGCCGGCGATGCGGGCGAAGATGGCGGTGCCGAGCCCGATCGGGCCGGCGCCGATGACCAGCGTGCGTCCACCCGGATCGGCCCGTGCACGCCGCACGGCATGCGCGCCGATGGCCAGGAATTCGACGGCAGCGGCGTCGGCCAGCGACAGGCCGTTGGCCGGATAGAGATTTTGTGCCGGAACCAGGATGCGTTCGCACATGGCGCCGTCGCGATGCACGCCGAGCACCTCGATGCTGACGCAGCAATTCGGCTTGCCGTGCCGGCAGGCTATGCACCTGCCGCAAGAAAGATAGGGGTTGATGACGACCGGTTCGCCAACGGCCAGTTCGACACCTTCCCCGGGCTCCACCACGGTACCCGATACTTCATGGCCCATGATGCGGGGATAGGCGAGGAACGGGTGCTTGCCCTCGAAGATGTGATAGTCGGTGCCGCAGATGCCGACATGGCTGACGGACACCAGCGCCCAGCCGGGAGGCGGCGCGCGGGGGGCCGGACGGTCTTCCAGGATAAGATCGCCGGGCGAACGGCAGACGACGGCCTTCATGCTTCAATCCAGTCTGTAATGAATCGCCGGCCCGTCGATCGTGACGGGCCGGCAATTGATCGAGGGGTTTACTTGCCGCGGCGGCGCAGCCCGTCGAAGTAGACGATGATGATGATGAGCGCGCCGGTGATGATGCGCTGCCAGAACGAGTTGACGTTGAGCAGGTTGGCGCCATTGTTGATGGTGGCCAGGATAAAGGCGCCAAGCAGCGGTCCGTGCACCGAGCCGACGGCACCGAACAGCGAGGTGCCGCCGATGACCGACGAGGCGATCGCCTGCAACTCCCAGCCCTCAGCCTGGGTCGGGTTACCGATGCCGATGCGGGCGGCCAGCAGCACGCCAACGAAAGCCGCGCAGAGGCCGGACAGCGTGTAGGCCATGTAGATGGTTCGCTGGACATTGACGCCGGACAGGCGCGAGGCCTCGGCGTTGGAGCCGACCGAGAACAGATACCGGCCCCAGCGGCTGTGATGCAGGAAGATATAGGCCGGAATGCCGACCAGGATCACCATCCAGAACAGGTTGGGTATGCCGATGAAGGAACTGCGCGAGAACGCGGTGAAGGTGTCGCTGTTGATGTTGATCGAATTGCCGTTGGTCATCAAAAGGCCGATGCCGCGCAGCGAGGTCAGCGTCGCCAACGTGATGATGAACGGTGGCAAGCCCATCTTGACGATGCCGAAGCCGTGAAACATGCCGATGGCAACACCGACCAGCAGCGTCACCAGAATGGCGAGCCAGATCGGGAAGCCGGCATTGATCATCATGGCTACGACCACGGTGGCGAAGCCGACCACGGCGCCGACGGACAGGTCGATGCCGCCGGTGATGATGACGAAAGTCTGGCCGACCGCCATAATGGCGATCATCGAACCCTGCCGCAGCAGGTTGGCGATGTTGTTGGAAGAGGCGAAGCTCGGCGTCGCGACCGACAGGACGATCCAGAGCAGAACCAGCAACGCCAGAAGCGTCAGCCCGAACAGGACATTGTAGTTCCGTTTTGGCTTTTCGACAGCAATCGCCTCGGTGCTCATATCTGTCCTCCCTGCTTTTCTTGTTTCTCGGCGAGCGCCTGCGTGAGAATGTCCTCGTGGCTGGCGCCGCGAAAACCATGAGTCGCCACCAGTTTGCCGCGCCGGAACACATGCAGCGTGTCGGCCAGTTCGTAGACTTCCGGCAGATAGGACGAGATCAGGATGATGCCGGCGCCTTTCGACAGCAGCGCGCCGAACAATCGGTAGATCTCGGCCTTGGTGCCGACATCGACGCCGACCGTCGGTTCGTCGAAGATGAACAGCTTGGCGCCGTGCGCCAGCCATTTGCCGATGACGATCTTCTGCTGGTTGCCGCCCGACAGGCTGGACGCCAGAGCGCCGCGCGTCGGTGTCTTGATGCGCAGATCGGCGATCTGGCGATCGGCCTGCGTCTTTTCCTGCGCACTCGAGATCAGCAGATTGTTCGAGATGCGCTTGTAGATCGGCAGGTTGAGATTGAGGCCGACCGGCAGGTTGAGGCAGAGGCCCTGGTCGCGGCGGCTTTCCGGCGCCAGCGCCATGCCGAGCTTGATCGCGTCATGCTCGGATTTGACCTGAACCTCCTTGCCTTCCCAGAGAATCTGGCCGGCCGATTTGCGGTGGCGGCCATAAAGTGTCGTGACGAACTCGCTGCGCCCGGCGCCGATCAGGCCATAGAGCCCGACGATCTCGCCGGCGCGAACCGTCATCGAGACATTTTCAAACCCTTTGCCGGACAGGTTCCGCGCTTCGATGATCGCGGCGCCCGGCGTGAAATGCTCCTTGTGGTAGACCTGCTCGATAGAGCGGTTGATCATCATCTTGACCAGCTCGGCATCGTTGGTCTCGGCGATGTTGCGGGTGCCGACCAGCATGCCGTCGCGCAGCACGGAAACACGATCGGCGAGTTCGAACACTTCCTCCATGCGGTGGCTGATGTAGATGATCGTCACGCCTTCGCCCTTCAGCCGGCGGATCAGGGTGAAAAGCTGGTCGGCCTCCTTGCGGGTGAGATAGGCGGTCGGCTCGTCGAAGATCAGGAATTTGGTACCGCGCACGGTGGCGCGGGCCGCCGCTATCAGCTGTTGTTGGCCGATTGTCAGGTCGCCCAGCGTGACATGCGCCGGCAGGTCGAAGCCGAGATCGTCGATGATCTTCTGCGCTTGCCTGACCATGGAGCGCTGCTGCAGGATGCCGAAGCGCGAATTTTCTTCGCCGAGGAACATGTTGGCGGCGACGGTCAGGTGACGGCACAGCACGACCTCCTGGTGCACGGCATTGATGCCGAGCGCCATCGCCTCATGCGGCGTCGCCAGGGCAGCCGGCTGGCCTTCCCAGATGACCTCTCCGGAGGTGCGCGGCATGACGCCGGTCAAAAGCTTGATGAGGGTCGACTTGCCGGCGCCGTTCTCGCCGACGATGGCGTGGATCTCGCCAGACTTGAAGGCGAGGTTGACCGGCTTGAGCGCGTGGGTGCCGGGATAACGCTTCTCCAGCCCGCGCAATTCGAGGATGGTCCTGCCAGGCTCCAGCACAGGGGCCGGATGCAGTTCCTGCGCCGTCGATGTCATGACAATCCTCCCAGATTGGCCTCCCAGATTGGCCTCACGATTGGCACGCGGCGAGGCAAGGATATGCCGCGAAGACAGCCTAGCTCAGGCTCGTGGATTGCCAAGCCGTTTGTGCCGGCAGCGAATGTTTCCGGGGCGCGAGGCCCCGGAAACGATTTGGATGCGAAGGCTTAGAGCTTCGGATTGAGCAGCGCGTCGATCTTGGGGTCCTTCATGTTGTCCTTGGTCACCAGATTGGCGCCGGTGTCGACATTGGCCTCGACCTTTTCGCCCTTCGAGGCGGCGAGTGCGGTCTTGATGCCGTCATAACCCATCCGGTACGGATCCTGGACGACGAGGGCGGAAATGACGCCGTCGTTGAGGAACTTGATCAGCTTCTCGTCGCTGTCGAAGCCGACCAGCGCCAGCTTGCCGCCAAGGTTGTTTTCGGCGACAGCCTGACCGACGCCCTGCGCCATGATCAGGTTGGAGGCGAAGATGCCCTTGAGATTCGGGTTGGCGGTGATCAGGTCGGTGGCGATGTTGAGGCCGGTGGTGGCCTGGCCGTCGGCATATTTGTCGGCGACCAGCTTCAGGCCCGGATATTTGGCGGCCAGCTGTTCGGTGAAGCCCTGCTTGCGCTGTTCGAGCGAGCCGGCGCCCGGTGCGTTGGTGATCAGGGCGACGTCGCCCTCGATCTTACCGCCGTTGGCGGCGCCGATAGCGGCTGCAAGGCCGTCGGCAGCAACGCGGCCGCCCTGCACATTGTCGGTGGTCAGGAACGATGTGAAGGCCTTGGAGTCGGCGCCGGAGTCGATGCCGATAACCTTGACCTTGGCAGCGGCTTCATCGATCGGCTTGCCAAGCGCCTTGAACTCGGTCGGCGCAATGACGATGGCCCCCGGGTTGCTGGCAACGGCGTTCTCGAGGATCGAGACTTGGCCGTTGACGTCGGTTTCAGCCTGGGCGCCAAGTTCCGGCACGTTGACGCCGAGATCCTTGCCGGCCTTGCGGGCGCCGGCCAGAACGATCTGCCAGTAGAAGGACGTGGTGTCCTTGACGATGATCGGAATGGTCACATCCGCCGCCGAAACCGGCGCCGAATGCATGACGCCGGTGAGCATCGAAGCTGCTGCCAGCGCCATGACAGCGCGGCGGTTGAGAATGCTGGTCACGAATTTCATGAGGTTCCTCCCTAAGTCGCCCGGTGAACGTTACGGAAGCTCCGTTCGGATAGGCGTAGCCCAAACAGAACTTTATCAATAAAAAACAGTTGCCATGTTTTGATAGTGCATCGAACCGGCCGATGCAAGCGGTGTTTGACCAGTTCTCGGGAAGCCTGGCAGAGGCAGAGCCACCGCACTGCTTTCCCTCGCCGTCATCGAATGCTCCCGTTTCCATTCCGTGAGCGTATGGAATATTAATTCCACCCGTTCGTCAATATGGAATGTTCATTCTCATATAAATTGCAAGGGTGTGAAACCGGATCGCCGTTCACCGAGCGGATCGCGTTTCACGCCAGCTCCTGCACGAGGGTATGGGGGCGATATCTGGCGTATTCCGTCTCCGGCACGTCGATGTCGAGCAATTCGAGGTTGCGGGTCAGGTTCGCCAGTTTGGCGGTACCGGTCAGCACGGTAGCGACCATTGGTTCATGCAGCGGGAACTGGAACGCGGCCGCGGCCAGCGGATAACCGCCCTCGGCTGCGATCCTTTCCATCGCACCGACGCGATCGAGCACGTCATGGCTGGCAGGGCGGTAATCGAAATGCGCGCCTTGCACCGGCCCGGTCGCCAGGATGCCGGAGTTGAAGACGCCGCCGATGACCAAGGAGGTCTGTTGCGCACGGCACAGCGGCAGCAATTCCGCTTCGGCGCTTCGGTCGAGCAGGGAATAGCGGCTGGCGAGCAGGATGCAATCGAGCGGCGCCCGGCGCATCACGTCGAGACAGATCTGCACCTCGTTGACGCCGAGCCCATAGGCGGAAATGACACCTGTTCTCTTCAGCTCTTCGAGCGCCTTGAGGCCGCCATCCATCAGATCGCGAAAGTGCAGCTTGGTCTTCTCGGCGCCATGCGTGTAGGCGCCGATATCGTGGACGAACAGGATGTCGATCTTGTTCAGGCCAAGCCGCGCATAGCTGAACTCGACCGAGCGCATGACGCCGTCATAGGAATAGTCGTAGTCGAGCGCGAAGGGCAGTGGATCGACATAGGAGTGATCGGGAACATGATCATCCGGCACTGGGCGGAACAGCCGGCCGACCTTGGTCGACAACACATAGGAATCGCGCGGCTTGTAGCGCAGGAAGTCGCCGAAGCGTCGCTCCGACAGGCCGAAACCATAGAAGGGTGCGGTGTCGAAATAGCGCAGGCCGGCTTCCCAGACGCCTTGCAGCGTCTCCATCGCGGCTTCGCGCGGACAGGCGCGGTAGAGGCCGCCGAGCGCTGCGCCGCCAAAGCTGACCTCGGTGACCTCGAGCGCGGTGCGACCGATGCGGCGCTTGTTCATGTGAAAACCTCCCCGTTCCCGACCATTGTCCGGCCTGGCCATCTTCAGATATCAGTGGAAACTAAAGCGTCGCGCCTAGGTGCCAGGGCACGAACTCGTTGTCGCCGTAGCCGAAATCCTCGCTCTTGGTCTTGCGGCCGGAAGCCGTCTCGACAATCAGTTCGAAGATCTCGCGGCCCATGCCGGCGATGGTCTTTTCACCGGAGGCAATGACGCCGCAATTGACGTCCATGTCCTCTTCCATCTGATGATACATGGTCGAGTTGGTGGCGACCTTGATCGACGGTGTCGGCCGGCAACCGAAGCAGGAGCCGCGGCCCGTGGTGAAGACGATGATGTTGGCGCCGCCCGCCACCTGGCCGGTCGCCGAGACCGGGTCGTAGCCGGGGGTGTCCATGAACACCAAGCCGCTGCCGGTGACCTTTTCGGCATAGCCGAAGACACCATTGAGCGGCGTCTGGCCGCCCTTGGCGACCGCGCCGAGCGATTTCTCCAGGATGGTGGTGAGGCCGCCGCGCTTGTTGCCGGGCGAGGGGTTGTTGTCGATCGAGGCGCCGTGCTTGGCGACGTGATCTTCCCACCACTTCACGAAGCCGTCGAGCTTCTGCGCGATCTCCGGCGTTGCCGCGCGATAGGCTAGCAGATGTTCGGCGCCGTATATTTCCGTGGTCTCGGAGAGGATGCCGATGCCGCCAACGCCGGCCAGGATATCGACGGCAGCACCCAGCGCCGGATTGGCTGTAATGCCCGACATGCCGTCGGAGCCGCCGCATTGCAGGCCGACGACGATCTCGCTGACCGGGATCGGCTCACGCTTCAATTGGCCGACTTCCTCGGCAATCTCAGCCAGCACGCCCATCGCCTTTTCGACCGATTTGCGCGAACCGCCGGCGTCCTGGATGTTGAAATGGCGTTTGCCGGCAGCGACGCCCTTCTGGCCATAGAGCGTGAGCTGGTTGACCTCGCAACCGAGGCCGACCATCAGCACGCCGCCGAAATTCGGGTGGCGGGCATAACCGGCAAGCGTGCGGTGCAGCACCATCATGCCGTCGCCGGTGGCGCTCATGCCGCAGCCTTGGCCGTGAACGATCGGTACGAAGCCGTCAATGCCGGGATATTTCGGCAGCAGGGTTCGGTTGGCGGTGTCGGCGATCGAATGGCAGACGGTGGCCGAGCAATTGACGCTGGCGACGATGCCGATGAAGTTGCGCGTGCCTGCGCGGCCATCGGCGCGGCGATAGCCCATGAAGGTGCGGGCGCGGTCCGCTTCCGTCGCGTGCTCGGCCTCGCTTGGCGGCACGACCGGCAAGCGGCCCGATTCGAAAACCAGATTATGCGAATGAACGTGCTCGCCGGCTGCAATATCCTGTGTCGCACGGCCGATCGCCTGCGCGTATTTGACCACGGCCTCGCCGGCGGCGATCGGCTTGATCGCCACCTTGTGGCCAGGTTCGATCAGAGCAGCGGCGACGGCGCCGCCCGGCAGCACGGTGCCGATCTCGATGCGGCCGTTAGCGACGGCGACATTGTCGGCGGGGGACAGGAGGATGCAGTTGGAGGCGTTCACGGGCGGTTTCCTGGGTGATCCTGGGGTGCGCGGGCGGATTGACACGCGCTTGTTTAGATATAATGTCTTTTATCGTGAAAAAACAATTTTGCGTCAATTGTTTTTTCGCTGGGGAGTTCCGCATGTCCATCGGCGTTCAGGAAAGCGAATTTCGCTTTCAGGGGTCATGGGAACGTCATATTGCGCTTCCGGCCGACGGCCGCAAGCGACGGCGTGCAACGGGTCAGGGATGTCGAAGAGCAACAACGTCTATAAGGATGCCTACAACCGCTGCCTGCGGCTGCTCGACGAGACGCGCAGCCTGCCTTCGGAGCCGGAACTGGGCACCTTGCTTGGCGTCAGCCGCACCACCGTACGATCGATTCTTGCGCGCATGGAAGAGACCGGGCTGATCGCCTGGAACAAACGTGCCAAGACGGTGCTGCGCGAACCGCGTCCCGATGATTTCTTCCCCGAGGAAGAAACCGACACGCTGGCCGAGATCATCGAGCGGTCGTTCATGCGGCGCCTGCTTGCCGGCGGAGCCGAAGCCGGCATGCAGATCAATGAACTCGAACTGGCGCGCGAGATCGGCGTCGGCACCACCAGCGTGCGCGAGTTCCTGATCCGCTTCTCGCGCTTCGGCCTGATCGAGAAGCGCCGCAACAGCCACTGGGTGCTTAAGGGTTTCACGCGCGCTTTCGCGCTGGAGTTGACCGAAATCCGTGAGATGTTCGAGCTGCGCTCGGCGGCAGCCTTCGCCGCTCTGCCGCAGGACAGCGCTGTCTGGGTCAATCTCGAACGTCTGGAAGACGAACATCGTCGGCTGGCAAGCGAGATCGCCACCCGCTTCAACGAGTTCTCCGAACTGGACGAGCGCTTCCACCGGCTCATCCACCGGGCGTCGCATAACCGCTTCATCGTGGATTTCTACGATGTCATCGCCATGATCTTCCACTACCACTACCAATGGAACAAGACGCGAGAACGCGAACGCAACGAAGTCGCGATCAATGAGCATCTGGTCTATATAGAGGCGCTGAAATCACGCGACCTCGGCAAGGTCGACGCCGCCTGCCGCAAGCACCTGAAGTCGGCGCGCCAGACCTTGCTGACCTCGATCCCCGAAATGCGGTCGCCCCAAAAATCATAAGGCGCGTCGCATCTGAAGGGCTGCGACGCGCTTCCTGCCGCGTTGCCGCAGCATCGAATTGGCGATTTTCCACCCGACGGCCTCGTGCTAGGAATGTTGCATTGCTGCGAAGAGGCAGGGTTTTGGGCGTATCGAGGAGACGGTGGAGCATACCGGTCGCGCTTGTCGCGGCCTATCTGCTGTTGCTCCAGTCGACGCTCGGCGCTTTCGCCATCGGAAACGTGCCGAATGCGTCACAACTCGATGCCTTTGGCAACGTCATCTGCACCCATGGGGGTGCCACCCAGCTTCCCGGCGGCAACCAGCCGCCGTCCCATCAGCCGGCATGCTGCGTGCTCGGCTGCGGCATGTTTTCGCCGGCCTTTGCGCCGCCGCCCGATGCCGGGCTTGCGCTGGACAGTCGTTCCTTTGAAACGGTAGCCTTTGTCTTCCGGGCGGCCATCCATCTCGACTTCGTGCGTGAGCGCTCGCCGTCGAACCCGCGCGCGCCGCCGCTGACGGTCTGAGCCTGCTTGCCCGCCGGAACCTTTCGTGGGCGTACCCATCCAAAGATCAAACTGCTCGCGACCGGCAACGGCGCGACCATCACTTCATGGAGCAACCATGTTCAATTTCTTTCCTGACGCCGCGCGTCTTAAGCCCGGCACCATTCTACGCAGCATCGAAGAAGGTGTCGGCATTGCCATGCTGGCTTTTGCGCTGCTGTTCGTCGGCGCCCATACTGTCGTCGCGCATGAGTTCAAGGTCGGCGATATCGAGATCGGCCATCCCTGGTCGCGCGCCACACCGGCCGGCGCCAAGGTCGCCGGCGGCTATTTCACGATCACCAACAATGGCAGCGCGCCGGATCGGCTGGTGTCGATTTCCTCCGATATCTCTGAAAAGGCCGAGCTGCATGAAATGGGCGTCAAGGACGGCGTCATGACCATGCGACCGGTTGCCGGCGGCCTGGAAATTCCGGCCGGCGGCAAGGTGGCATTGGCGCCTGGCGGCTATCATCTGATGTTCTTCGGCTTGAAGCGGCAACCCAAGCAGGGCGAAAAGTTTTCCGCCACGCTGACCTTCGAGAAGGCCGGCGCCGTCAGCATCGATTTCGCCGTCGAAGGCATCGGTGGTGGCGCCACGGACGATCACGCCAATTGATCCGGCCAGCTTCGCCAGTTTGAAATCAGAGGGACCATCATGAACAAGTATCTTTTGTCCGCCGCAGCACTTTTCGTGCTCGGGACAAATGCCGCTTTCGCGCATATCACGCTCGAAACCCAGGAGGCGGCCGTCGGCTCGACCTATAAGGCAATCTTACGCGTGCCGCATGGTTGCGACGGCAAGGCGACGACTGCTCTACGCGTGCAGATCCCGGAAGGGGTGATCGCGGTGAAGCCGATGCCGAAACCCGGCTGGACGCTGCAGACCAAGAAGGGCAAGTACGACAAATCCTACCAGCTCTATGGTCAGGCGGTGACCGATGGGGTCAAGGAAGTCGACTGGAGCGGCGGCAGCCTGCCGGATGAATTCTACGACGAGTTCGTCTTCCGTGCGACGCTGACGGCGGATCTACCGGTGGGCCAGGAGCTTTACTTCCCGGTGGTGCAGGAATGCGACGGCGCCGCTGATCGCTGGATCGAAATCCCCGCAGCCGGCCAGGATGAAGACGCACTCGAAAACCCGGCGCCCGGCATCAAACTGCTGCCGAAGAAATGATCTTTTCGAGCGGCGCGCTCGCAAGAGCGCGCCGCTATCTTTTGTGGCGGTGACATGAGCACGACGTCCTACCTGCAAACGGCTTCCATGGCCGGCCACCGTGCCGGCCGGCTGGTCGTCGGCCTGCTGGCCCTGATCGTGTTTCTCGCCATCATGGCAAATCAGGCTTTCGCCCATGCCGCGCTGATCAAGACAGACCCGGCCGATGGCGCGGTGCTGGAACAGGGGCCGGCACAGTTCTCGCTGACCTTCAGCGAGCCGGTCTCGCCGCTGGTGCTGACCCTGGTGAAACCCGACGGCACGCCGGTTCCGCTGACCGCCTTCCGTCTCAACGACCAGACGGTCGAAATCGACAACCCGCAGGAGCTCGCACCTGGCACGCACGTCTTGAGCTGGCGCGTCATTTCCGCCGACGGCCATCCGGTCGGTGGCTCCCTGCTGTTTTCCATCGGTGCGCCAAGTGCGCCGCCGGCGGTGTCTGAAGCCGTCGACTGGTCGCTGCGATCGGCGATCTGGATCGGCAAGGTCTTTCTCTACATCGGGCTCTTGCTCGGCGTCGGCGGCGCCTTTGCCCTTGCCTGGCTGGCCCGGGATGCCCACGCCGGACAGCGCTTCATTGCGGCTGTAATCCTGTGCGGGTTGGTCGCGGCGCCTTTGTCGCTCGGCTTGCAGGGGCTCGATGCGCTCGGGGCACCGCTCTCCCATCTGGCGCAGCCGGTCATCTGGCGGATCGGGCTCGGCACCAGCTTCGGCTGGACAGTGCTGGTCGCGCTGATCGCGCTGGGGCTCGGCCTGCTGTCGCTGGCCGGACCGCGCGTGGCCGCCAGGCCATTTGCCATGGCCGGCCTGGCCGGGGTGGGTGTCGCACTTGCCGCCAGCGGCCATGCCAGTGCCGCCGAGCCGCAATGGTTGACGCGGCCAATGGTGTTCCTGCACGGCGTTGGCATTGCCTTCTGGGCCGGCGCGCTGGTGCCGCTCGGCCTGGCGCTGAAGGGGCAATCGGCGGAGGCCGCGCCATTCCTGCGTGCGTTTTCTAGGCTGATCGTGCCGGTAGTGGCCGCGCTAGCGGCTGCCGGTGTCGTGCTTGCCGTCATCCAGGTGCAAACGCCCTCGGCGCTGATCAACACGGCCTATGGCTGGCTGCTGTTGGTCAAGCTCGGGCTGCTGGTCTTTCTCTTCACGCTCGCCGCCGTCAATCGCTGGAAACTCACTGCGGCGGCCGAGACCGGATCGACGCAGGTGCAACGCAGGCTCTCCCACTCGATCGGCGTCGAACTGCTGATCGTGCTGGCTATCTTCGGCGTGGCCGCGGGCTGGCGTTTCACGCCGCCGCCACGGGCACTGGCGATCGCTGCGGCGCAACCGGCCTCGGTTCACATCCATGCGCTGCAAGCGATGGCCGATCTCAGCATCACGCCCGGCCATGCCGGACCAGTTGTCGCCTCGATGATCATCATGACCGGCGATTTCGGACCGTTCGACGCCAAGGAGGTGACGCTGGTGCTGTCGAAGCCCGATTCCGGCATCGAGCCGCTGAAGCGCGCGGCGACCAAGCCCGGCGACGGCAGCTGGCGCGTCGACAATCTCGTCATCCCGGTGCCCGGCCGATGGACGGTGCGCATCGACATTCTGGTGTCGGACTTCGAGGTGGTGAAGATCGAGGCGCCAATCGACATCAGGCCCTGAACGCCAGACGCTCTCAAGGCCAAACTCATCATGGTCTGCTGCAACACAATTCGGCAAGGCGGTTGACGCGACCCGAAAGGCCCGTCAATCATCCCGACAAAATTGCGGGCTGCAATCAACAAACCCGAAGGGTAGGAAAACGATGGAAAAAGCCGAAATCGGCCTGATCGGCCTTGGCACGATGGGCTCCAACCTGGCGCTCAACATCGCCGAGCACGGGCATCGTATCGCCGTCTTCAACCGCACCAGGGCGCGCACCGACGCTTTCGTCGAGAATGCCGGCGCGCTCAGGAGTAGGGTTGTGCCCTGCTACAGCCTGGAAGAGCTTGCCGCCGCGATCCGGCCGCCGCGCCCGATCATCATCATGGTGCTGGCCGGCAAGCCGGTCGACGAACAGATCGCCGCCTTGCGCGGCGTGCTGTCGGCCAACGACATCGTCATTGATGCCGGCAACGCCAATTTCCGCGACACGATGCGGCGCTTCTCGGAGCTTTCCGGCTCGGGTCTCACCTTCATCGGCATGGGCGTGTCCGGCGGCGAGGAGGGCGCGCGCCACGGACCGTCGATCATGGTCGGCGGTACTGAGGACTCCTGGAAACGGGCCGAGAAGGTGCTGACCGCGATCTCCGCCAAGTTCAAGGACGAACCCTGCGCGGCATGGCTCGGCACCGACGGCGCTGGCCATTTCGTCAAGACCATCCACAATGGCATCGAATATGCCGACATGCAGATGATCGCCGAGATCTACGGCATCCTGCGTGACGGCTTAGGCATGGGACCGAAGGACATCGGTACGGTGTTTTCCAACTGGAACAAGGGCCGGCTCAATTCCTACCTGATCGAGATCACCGCCAAGGTGCTGGCTGCTGATGATCCCAAGACCGGCAAGCCGGTGGTCGACATCATCCTCGACCGCGCCGGCCAGAAGGGCACCGGCAAATGGTCGGTCATCGAGGCACAGCAGCTCGGCATTCCGGCGACCGCGATCGAGGCGGCGGTGGCAGCACGCGTGCTGTCGTCTATCAAGGACGAGCGGCTGGCGGCGGAAAAGGCCTATGGCAATATCGGCGTGACCAGGATTTCCGGTGACAGGGATGCCTTGTTGAAAGACCTCGAACTGGCGCTGTTCGCCGGCAAGATATCAGCCTATGCGCAAGGTTTCGCTGTGATGAGCGGCGCCTCCAAGGAATTCAACTGGAACCTGCCGATGCCGACCATCGCCAAGATCTGGCGCGCCGGCTGCATCATCCGCTCGCAGATGCTCGACACCATGGCGGAAGCCTTCAGCAATGGCGGCGCCTCGACCAATCTTCTGATGGCGCCGGCCTTCATCTCATTGATGCAGGAGGCGCATCCCTCGCTGCGTCGTGTCGTGGCACGGGCATCGGAGGCCGGTTCGCCGGTGCCGGCGCTGTCTTCGGCACTTGCCTATTTCGACAGTTACCGCCAGGGCCGCGGCACCTCGAACCTGATCCAGGCTCAGCGCGACTTCTTCGGCGCGCACGGTTTTGAACGCATCGACGATGCGGGCGCGTTCCACGGGCCGTGGGGCAGCGGAGCGGCTGGCTAGCATCGCGGGTTAGGCGGGCACTGGCGAGCTGAACGCCTGGACGTCGCCGGCGACGACAAGGCTCTGCAAAGAGCCTGGTGCGGCGCCGCCAATCAAGCCGAGCACCGAGCGGGCAAGTTCGGAGCCAGCCAGCCGGAAATTCTCGTTGACGACCAGCAATTCCCTTCGGAACAGGTGCAGCAGGTCCGACGACTGCTTCGATACGACATCGACATCGCGGCCGAGCTTGAGACCGGCATCTTCGATGCCGGCGACAATGGCCAGCGTCGCCGCGGCGGCGCTGCTGACGAAGCCGTCCGGCCTGACATCACGGCGCATCACCTGAGCCGTCCTCATCCTGATCTGCTCGATCGTATGATCGATGGAAACGGTGTTGAACGGAATTTCGCTGGCGCCGACCTCGCTCAGCGCATCGGCGAAGCCGTTCAACGTATGGCCATAGTAGGTCAGTCCGGGCGGTGGCGACAGAAGTGCCAGCCTTCGCCGACCAATGCTCGCCAACCGGCGCACGGCCGCACTCGCGAACGCATGGTTGTCGAAGTCATGGTAGGGGTGGACGAGGCCCATGTCGGTGCGGCCATGCGTGGCAAAGGGCATGCCGTGCTCCAGCATGTAGCGGGCGCGTGGATCGTTGGGCTGGGTGCGTGAGATGATGACGCCGTCGGCCGAGCCGGTCTCGACCAGATAGCGGATCGGCTCCATCGGATCCTGCGAGCGCGAATAGGGCGTAACGATCAGGTGATAGGGCGTTTCGGCGAGCACTTCCGAAACGCCGTAGATGATATCCGAGACGAAGCTCATGATCTCGCGATCGGTGTTGAGCACAAGGCTGATGACATTGGTCCGGCCGGTGCGCAGGCGCACGCCAGCGCGGTTCGGCCGATAGCCGATCTGCTTGGCAACGAGTTGGACGCGGCGCCTGGTTTCGGCGCCGATTTCCGGGGCATCCTTCAGGGCGCGCGACACGGTGGTGACGCCGAGCCCGGTCATGAAGGCAAGCGTTTTCAGCGTCGGTCGCCCCTGCGCCGACGCTTCCTCGTTCTTTTCCGTACGCCGTCTGTCCATTCGTCCCGCCCGTCAGGCGCATAGCAGCCGTAGGCCGGGCGGGCAATCGTCGTCATTGCGATATGGTATGCGTTCCAGCCCGGCGGGGCTTCAGTATACTGAAACGTTACAGATTGCCAATGTCGAGATGCCGACCACTCGTGGCGAGGTAGACGCCCGCTTTGCGAAACCCACTGGAAATCCAGAAGAAATCGCCCTCGTCATCCGTTTTGCCGGCTCTTACGCACCATTTTGGCATTTTGCATTGCAGCAAGCCATGTTGCAGCGCACATGCTCATGCGAATTTGTTCGCCACTCGAAAAAATGTGGAACTCGCTTGGTTCATGGGGTTGCGCAGGCCGCGCAATTCCCGTATCGAAAATCTGTAACGTTTCAGATTCTGGGAGGAACCGAAATGCGCTATAAACTTTTGACCGCTGCGCTGGCGGCGACAGCCGCACTGCAGTTCGCTGGTCCGGCCGCCGCAACCGACCTGGAGGTCACCCATTGGTGGACTTCAGGTGGTGAGGCCGCGGCTGTCGCCGAGTTGGCCAAGGCTTTCGACGCCACCGGCAATCACTGGGTCGACGGCGCCATCGCCGGCTCCGGCGGCACGGCGCGGCCGATCATGATCAGCCGCATCACCGGTGGCGATCCGATGGGTGCCACCCAGTTCAATCATGGCCGGCAGGCTGAAGAACTGGTTCAGGCCGGCCTGATGCGCGACCTCACCGATGTCGCAACCAAGGGCAAGTGGACGGAAGTCGTGCGGCCGAAGAGCCTGCTCGACAGCTGCACCATCGACGGCAAGATTTATTGCGTGCCGGTCAACATCCATTCCTGGCAGTGGCTGTGGCTGTCGAACGAGGCCTTCGAGAAGGCCGGCGTGCCATTGCCGAAGGACTGGAATGAATTCGTTGCGGCAGCGCCCGCGCTGGAGAAGGCGGGCATCATCCCGCTCGCCGTCGGCGGACAGGCCTGGCAATCCTCAGGCGCCTTCGACGTGCTTTTGGCAGCGGTCGGTGGCACAGACACTTTCCTCAAGGTCTACAAGGACAAGGACGCGACATTTGCCGCCGGGCCCGAAGTAGCCAAGGTCTTCAAGGCTGCGGACGATGCCCGCAAGATGGCGAAGAACACCAATGTGCAGGACTGGAACCAAGCGACCAACCTCGTCATCACCGGCAAGGCAGGCGGCCAGATCATGGGCGACTGGGCACAGGGTGAGTTCCAGGTTGCCGGCAAGACCGCAGGCAAGGACTATACGTGTCTGCCAGGGCTGGGGCTGAACGAAGTCATCGCCACAGGCGGCGACGCGTTCTACTTCCCGCTGCTGAAGGATGCCGATAAGTCCAAGGCGCAGGAGGTGCTGGCCGAAACGCTGCTCGATCCCAAGACGCAGGTTGCCTTCAATCTCAAGAAGGGTTCGCTGCCGGTACGCGGCGACGTCGATCTCAATGCTGCGAACGACTGCATGAAGAAAGGCCTCGCGATCCTCGCCAAGGGCGCCGTCATACCATGGACGGACCAACTGCTTTCACAAGACACCCAGAAGCAGAAGGAAGATCTCTTCGCCGAATTTTTCGCCAAGCCGGACTTGACCGTGGAAGAGGCGCAGAAGCGCTTCGCCGCCCTCATCGCTTCGGCGGACTGACGTTGAAGTCCACTCACCTTGCTCCCGGCCGTAACAGGGCCGGGAGCAGACCGTCCTTACCCAGCCGGCTGACGACATGAGCAAGAGCGAACGCCCCAACCCGCTGTTCCGCAACCTCAATGCGAAGGTCGCCTCGATCCCGATGATCCTAACCGCGATGGCGGTTTTCGTCGGCGGTACCGTTTGGACGGTGCTCTACTCCTTCACCAATTCGAAGCTCTTGCCGCGGCTGAATTTTGTCGGGCTTGACCAATATTACCGGCTGTGGGCGACGCCGCGCTGGCTGATCTCGATCGAGAATCTGTTGATCTACGGCGCGATTTCGCTGGTGTTCTCACTGGTCGTCGGCTTCCTCCTTGCAGCGCTGCTCGACCAGAAGATACGCTTCGAGGACACGTTCCGGACCATCTTCCTCTATCCCTTTGCGCTCTCGTTCATCGTCACCGGCCTTGTCTGGCAGTGGCTGCTCAACCCGGACTTCGGCATCCAGCATGTGGTGCGGGGGTTGGGTTGGGAGAGCTTCAGCTTCGACCCGCTCTACAATTCCAGTATCGTCATCTACGGCATATCGATCGCGGCACTGTGGCAAGGCACCGGGCTCATCATGTGCCTGATGCTGGCCGGCCTGCGTGGCATCGACGAGGACATCTGGAAAGCCGCGCGGGTGGATGGGATACCGATGTGGAAAACCTATCTGTTCATCGTCATCCCGATGATGCGGCCGGTCTTCATCACCACGCTCGTCATCATCGCGTCCGGCATCGTGAAGGTCTATGACCTCGTCGTGGCCCAGACCAGCGGCGGCCCGGGCATCGCTTCCGAAGTGCCCGCCAAATACGTCTATGACTACATGTTCTTCGCCCAGAACCTCGGCCAGGGTTTTGCCGCCTCGACCATGATGCTGCTTTCGGTGGTGATCGTCATCGTGCCTTGGGCCTATCTCGAATTCGGGCGGCGCAAATGAACATTGCAAACACCACCGCTGAGACAAGCGTTGCCGCCGGCGCGCGCCAGGACATCATCGGCCCCTACGGCCCGAAGCCGCGCCGCATGATTTCGCGCCGCAACATCTTTCTCTACGGCACATTGTTTGTCATGGCGGCCTACTACCTGTTGCCGCTCTATGTGATGGTCGTCACCTCGCTCAAGGGCATGCCGGAGATCCGGCTCGGCAACATCTTTTCGCCGCCACTCGAGATCACCTTCGAGCCTTGGGTCAAGGCGTGGTCGACCGCCTGCACCGGCCTCAACTGCGACGGGCTTTCGCGCGGCTTCTGGAATTCGGTGCGCATCACCGTGCCGTCGGTGCTGCTGTCGATCGCCATCGCCTCGGTGAACGGTTACGCGCTGGCCAACTGGCGCTTCAAGGGCGCCGACACATTTTTCGTCATCCTGATCGTCGGCGCCTTCATCCCTTATCAGGTGATGATCTATCCGATCGTCATCATCCTGCGCGAGATCGGCCTCTATGGGAGTCTCAGCGGGCTGGTGATCGTCCATTCCATTTTCGGCATGCCGATCCTGACGCTGCTTTTCCGAAATTATTTTGCCTCGATGCCGGAAGAGCTGTTCAGGGCGGCGCGCGTCGACGGGGCAGGCTTCTGGGGCATCTTCCTGCGGATCATGCTGCCGATGTCGCTGCCGATCTTCGTCGTGGCCATCATCCTGCAGGTGACCGGCATCTGGAACGACTTCCTGTTTGGCGTCGTCTACACCCGCCCCGATACCTATCCGATGACGGTGCAGCTCAACAACATCGTCAACTCGGTGCAAGGCGTGAAGGAGTACAATGTCAACATGGCCGCCACCATCCTCACCGGGCTCGTGCCGCTCGTCGTCTACTTCATTTCCGGTAAGCTTTTCGTGCGGGGCATCGCCGCCGGCGCGGTGAAGGGATGACGGCGATGACGGCAGCCAACGGCACCAGCGTTTCTATCCAGGACCTGTCGCTGAATTTCGGTGTGGTGACTGTCCTGGAGACGCTCAATCTCGACGTCGCCGAGGGCGAGTTCATCGTGCTGCTCGGGCCTTCCGGCTGCGGCAAGTCGACCTTGCTCAACTGCATAGCCGGCCTGCTCGACGTTTCCGAAGGCCGCATCTTCATCAAGGGCAAGAATGTCACCTGGGAAGAGCCCAAGGACCGCGGCATCGGCATGGTCTTCCAGTCCTACGCGCTCTACCCGCAAATGACGGTAGAGAAGAACCTGTCCTTCGGCCTGCGTGTCGCCGGCACGCCGAAAGACGAGATCGCCAAGCGCATCGCACGGGCCGCCGAAATCCTGCAGATCGAGCCGCTGCTGCAGCGCAAACCGGCGGCGCTCTCCGGCGGCCAGCGCCAGCGCGTGGCGATCGGACGGGCGCTGGTGCGCGATGTCGATGTTTTCCTGTTCGACGAGCCGCTCTCCAACCTCGATGCCAAGCTGCGGGCCGAGTTGCGCGTCGAGATCAAGCTGCTGCATCGCAAGTTGCAGAACACCATGATCTACGTCACCCACGACCAGATCGAGGCGATGACGCTGGCCGACCGTATCGCGGTGATGAAGGGCGGCGTCATCCAGCAGCTTGATGCGCCGCAGACCATCTATAACAGGCCGGTCAACCGCTTCGTCGCCGGCTTCCTCGGCTCGCCGGCGATGAACTTCATCAACGGCCGTCTTGAAGACGCCGACGGCGGTTGGCGGTTCGTGGCCGACTCTCTCGAGATACCACTCGGCACTTATGACTTTGCCGGTCCTCCAGCCGCCGGCCCCGCCGTATTCGGTATCAGGCCCGAGCATGTCAGCCTCAACAGCGGCACGGGCTGGCCGTTCTCGACCGCCGCCAATGTCGAGGTGGTCGAACCGATGGGCTCCGACACGCTGGTCTGGCTGAAGCTTGCCCAGCAGAATTTCAGCGTCAGGGTGACCTCGGAACGCACGCCGAACAACGATGAGGCGGTAACGATCGGCTTCGATCCGATGCGGGCCTCGCTTTTCGACGCCGCAACCGGCAACCGCATCTAGCTCTCGACAACCATCCTTCCAGCGACAATCCCAAAACGGACAGAGACGATGAACTGGTCATTCCAACTCTACAGCGCCCGCAATTTCCAGCCCTGGGAAGGTGTGCTCGCCACGCTCGGCAAGCTCGGCTACACCCAGGTCGAAGGCTTTGGCGGCGTCTATGATGATCCCAAGGCCTTTCGCGCTGAACTCGACAAGAACGGGCTCGCCATGCCGACGGGACATTTCTCGATCGACGCGCTCGAGAACGATTTCGACGGCGTGCGCAAGATTGCAGACGCGCTTGGCATCAAACTGCTCATCTGCCCTTTCCTGATGCCCGACCAGCGGCCATCCGATACGGCCGGCTGGCGCGGCTTCGGTGAGCGGCTGGCCAAGGTCGGCGACGCCGCGAAGAAGGCCGGCTACGGCTTTGCCTGGCACAACCATGATTTCGAATTCAAGAAGCTCGCCGACGGCTCGGTGCCGCAGGATCACATTCTGTCGGCGGCACCCGACATAAGCTGGGAGATGGACGTCGCCTGGGTGGTGCGCGGTGGCGATGATCCGCTGCCCTGGATCGATAAGCACGGCAAGCGCATCAGCGCCGTCCATGTCAAGGACATGGCCAAGCCGGGCGAGGGGCTGGATGAGGATGGCTGGTCGGATGTCGGCCATGGCATCATCGACTGGGCCGGCCTGATCAAGGTGCTGCGCGCCAAGACTGCCGCCCAATATTACGTCATGGAACAGGACAACCCCAACGACATCGAGCGCTTCGCCCGCCGCTCCATCGCAGCCGTCAAGACCTACTAGGAGCAATCAGCATGGCAAAGAAACTTGGCATCGGCGTCATCGGCTGCGGCAACATCTCGAAGGCGTATTTTTCACTGGCGCCGCTGTTTCGCGGCATTGAGATGCGCGCTTGCGCCGACATCAACATGGATGCGGCGAAGGCGCGGGCGAAGGAGTTCAAGCTGCGCGCCGAGACCGTCGACGGGCTGCTGAAGGCTGATGACATCGACATCATCGTCAACCTGACCATCCCGGCGGTGCACTACGAGGTGTCGAAGCAGATCCTCGACGCCGGTAAGCACGTCTATTCGGAAAAGCCGTTCGTGCTGTCGGTCGAGGAAGGACTCGACCTGAAGAAACGCGCCGAGGCGAAAGGCCTTCGCATCGGCTCGGCTCCCGACACATTCCTGGGCGGCGCGCATCAACTGGTCCGCGACTTGATCGACACCGGCAAGCTCGGCAAGATTACCAGCGGCACCTGTCACGTCATGGGCCACGGCATGGAGCACTGGCACCCCAATCCCGATTTCTTCTTCCAGCCAGGCGCAGGTCCGGTGCTCGACATCGGACCGTACTACATCACCAATCTGATCCAGCTGATCGGACCGGTGAAGCAGGTCGCTGCCTTCGCAACGACGCCGGCCAAGGAACGCACGATCAGTTCAAAGCCGCGCGCGGGTGAAAGGATTCCGGTCAACACGCCGACGACCATCCATGGCCTGCTGGAGTTCGAAAACGGTGCCGTGGTGACGCTCAACACCAGCTGGGACGTTTGGGCTCACGGCCATGCGCCGATGGAACTCTACGGTGAAGGGGGTACGGTGTTCGTGCCTGATCCAAACTTCTTCGGTGGCGACGTGCGCTTCACTAACTCGGCCAAGCCGGTCAAGAAGGTGCCGAAATGGTCGCATCCGTTCGGCGTTCCCAACGAAATGCATTCGCAAGGCATGATGGCCAATTACCGCACATCAGGCCTCGCCGACATGGCGGTGGCGATCGCGGAAGGCAGGCCGCACCGCTGCTCGATGGAACTGGCGCTGCATGCCGTCGATGTGATGACCGGCCTGCTGCGCTCCGGCGAAACCGGCAAGTTCGTCGCCATGCAGACCACCTGCGAACGGCCGGCCGCACTTGGCGTCAAGGAAGCGAAAGAGCTCTTGGCAAAGAAGAAGTAGGCAGCGCACCTCAACCCTCTCCCCGTTCCGACGGGGAGAGGGTAAGGGTGAGAGCGAAGCCTGCTCGCTGCGTTGCCGCGATGCCTGGCTTGCTTCCGTTTGAGGATTTTCCGATGCCCTACATGCCCGCCGAAACCCGCTACGAGAAAATGATCTACAATCGCTGCGGCCGCTCCGGCCTGAAGCTGCCGGCGATCTCGCTGGGGCTATGGCACAATTTCGGCAACGACACGCCGCACCGCACGAAGCAGGCGATCGCGCGCAAGGCCTTCGACCTGGGCATCACGCATTTCGACCTCGCCAACAATTACGGCCCGCCGCCCGGCTCGGCCGAGACCGCTTTCGGTGAAATACTGCGCACCGATTTCGCCGTCTACCGCGACGAGCTAATCATCTCGACCAAGGCCGGCTATGAGATGTGGGCCGGCCCTTACGGCGAATGGGGCGGGCGTAAATATGTGCTGGCCAGCCTCGACCAGAGCCTGAAGCGGATGGGACTCGACTATGTCGACATCTTCTATTCGCATCGTTTCGACCCGGATACGCCGCTGGAAGAAACCATGGGCGCGCTCGACCATGCCGTGCGCTCGGGCAAGGCACTCTATGCCGGCATCTCGTCCTACAATTCGCAGCGCACGCGCGAGGCCGCCGATATTTTGAAGCAGCTTGGCACGCCTTGCGTCATCCACCAGCCGAGCTATTCGATGCTGAACCGTTGGGTGGAGGACGACGGCCTGCTCGATACGCTCGAAGGGCTCGGCGTCGGTTCGATCGTATTCTCGCCGCTGGCGCAAGGCATGCTCACCAACAAATATCTTGGCGGTATTCCTAATGGCAGCCGCGCCTCTCAGGGAAAGTCGCTGAAGACAGCCTTCATCAACGACAAGACCATCGCCAGCATCAAGGCGCTCGACGCCATCGCCGGCAAGCGCGGGCAGACGCTGGCGCAGATGGCGCTGGCCTGGGTGCTGCGAAAGGGCAAGGTGACCTCGGCGTTGATCGGCGCCAGCCGGCCGGAGCAGGTCGAGGACTGTGTAGGCGCGCTCAAGGTGCTCGACTTCAGCGACGCCGAACTCGCCGAGATCGATACTTATGCGCGCGAATCCGACATCAATCTGTGGGCGGCTTCGGCCGAGCGCAAAGGTCCGTCGAGGAAGTAAACCCGCTCGATAAGCCGGCAAAACAAAAACGACGGGAACTCCCGCCGTTTTTCATGTGAACGCGAGATAGCCGTGGTTCAGGGCGTCTTCGGCTTCTGAGCCGTGCCCAGTCCCGCCTTGGGTTTTGCAGGCGCCGCCGGAGCAGAAGTTTTCATTTTGGCCTCGATCCAGCCGGTGTAATTGGCCAGCCGGGTGTAGATGCCATAGGCGTCCTTGTGGCCGCAGGCCGCACTGCCGTCCGCCGGGCCTTCGCCCCAGCTGACGACGCCGACCTGGACCGGGCCGCCGGTGCCGGTCATGAACAGCGGGCCGCCGCTGTCGCCGTTGCAGGCATCGCGCACGCCGCTGGTGGTGCCGGCGCAGATCATGTTGCCGGTCAGTGGGTCGGTCATGTCGGCGGCGATCGCATTGGCGGCCGCATCGATGCCTTTTTCCGAATAGCGCATACGGTGGGACAGATCGCCAAGTGCTGCCTTCAGGTCATGCGCATAGATGGCCTTGATGCCGCTGTTGCAGGCGGTGTTGGGCTCCAGATCGAGGTCGGCAACCATCAGTGTCGTCGGGAAGGTGCCATCCTGCATCTTGCCCCAGCCGGTGACCGTCGTCTTGCCGGTATCGGGCGTTGCGTCATGGGTGACCTTGATGGTCGGCGCATCGGCCGGTTCAGCAAGCCGGAGCAGGCCGAGGTCGTTGTCGAGAGTCTGCTCGCTGTAGCCTTCGTTGACGATAACCTCCACCACCTTGTGGCGTTTACCCTCGCTTAGATCGGTGGCGCCGGTCAGCACGGTGACGCTCTCCGGCGAAATCGGCCGGCCCTCGTCGTTGAGACAGTGTGCCGCCGTCAGCACCCATTGCGGTGCGATCAGGCTTCCGCCGCAGAACTGGGCATTGGCCTGCGAGACCGGGTTCTCGTCCAGCCTGTCGGTGGTGAGCAGCGCCACCTGAAATGGATAGGCGCCCTTTTCTGCCTGGTTGCCGCCATAGACGCGGTCGGCGCCGTCGGGGTTCTCCGCCGCGGCCTTCGCTCTTGCATCGGTCACCCTCTTCATTGGCGAAACCGCCGCTTCGGGCTTGGCGGCAGCTTCGTCCGCCTGCGTGGAGTTGGCGCCCGCAAGGGCGGCAGCGATGCCGAGCAACGACGCGGCGGCGATCGGCTTGAACCGATGGATAATGTGCACCTGAAATCCTCCTGAGACACGTTCCCGAACGAGCCAGCCCCGGTGCATGATCAACGAAACAGTCGCCGGCAAGCAGGCGTTGCTTCGCGGACCGCGTTCCCGTGCGGAACCCACTCAAAACCCTATAGCCCCCCACGGGCTACGTGGAAGCGATTTGTCATTCCAATGTTGTATTAATTTAGGCAATATATCTGTGCGGGGTGTCTTTGGCGGGGCCTTCGATAGACCGAATGGGGTGATGATCAGGTTCAGGCGCCGGTAATCAGGCCCGTTTTTCGGCTTCACCACGATCTCGACAATATTTCTATATCTTGATCCAGTCCTTGCTGACTTTTGGGAGAGTCTCACCATGACAAAACTGACAAACGTACTTATTGCGTCCGCATTGCTTTCCACCGCAATGTGGGCGGTACCGGTTTTCGCCGCCGATCCTGGCTCGGCCAGTGCCGGCAATGGCGAAAGCATGCGAGACGTGACTTCAGGCAACTACAAGCCAGGGCGGGCAAAGCCAATCGCGCCGCCGAAGCTGACTGACGAGGACAGCCGCGCCGCGCCGCTTGCTGACGAAGCAACGGCTGTCAAATCCTATGGCATCGTCGGACGGTCCGCCGATGGCAAGGAGATCAAGATCGAGCCGAGCGAAGCGCTGAGGGATCTTATCATCAAGGAACTGAATGCTCCGGCCAATGGAAAAGACGGGGCTGAGCGGAAGACCGAGGATCCGGATCTCGGCGAAGGCGAAGCCGGCCGCCAGGTTTTCGGCACCGACGATCGCGAGCAGGTCAAGAACACCAAGACCTATCCGTTCTCGGCGATAGGCTATCTCGAAGCCAAGTCGGCGAAGACGGGCAGTTATGGCAGCTGTTCGGCAACGCTGATCGGCCCGCGCACGGTGCTCACGGCGGCGCACTGCCTCTATAGCCATGAGGACAAGGACTGGCTCTCCGAGTATCTGTTCGTGCCAGGGCTCAATGGCAGCACCGCCGATGACGCACCATTCGGCGCCTTCGCCTTTGAAAGCGCCTATGTGCTGCAAGGCTTCATCGACAACTACCAGGGCTATTATGGCTCCGTGATCCCGTGGGATCTTGGCATCATCACGCTGAAGGAGGATGTCGGCACCAACCTCGGCTGGCTGGGCTACGCCAACTATGACGATCTCGGCGACTTCACCGCCAACCTCGTCGGCTATCCCGGCGACAAGCCAATGGGTACGATGTGGAAGGCAAACTGCGAAGTGCAAGCCGAGAACATCGCCCCGGAATATTTCCAGTATGACTGCGACACGTTCCCGGGATCGAGCGGCAGCTCAGTTTATGCCTATGACAACAATTCCAAGCAGCGCATCATCACCGGCGTCAATGTGGCGGAAAGCCCCGACGCGAACACAGCCGTTCGCTTGAACGCTGCCAACATCCAGTGGATCAACAGCCTGTACAAATAATCGCTGCGCATTCGCAGTGGAAAGGCGGCGGAGCAATCCCGCCGCCTTTTGCTTGGCGGCACTTCCGCTGCGGTTCTCTTGCACGAGGCTGGTTCGCCGACTACGCTTGAACGGCCAAGAGGTAGGCATCCAAAGGGGTTTTGGGATGGCGCGGGTGAAGGTAGTGTTGGCGATCGCGGCCGCGTCGATGCTGGTCGCATTGATGCTTTCGCCAGCCTTCGCCGATCCGGCCGCCGCACCAGCCGCTGGCGTCTGGGCGGAACGGGTGCAGATCCTCTACCAGGCAGACACGCGCTCCGTGCTGCGCAGGACGGTCCGGGTGTGGGATTTCCATCCGGAAAAGGGACTCGACTTCGTCTGGGAGCCGGCGGCGGGCCAGTCGCCTGACCGGACGATTGCCGAAGACGGCACCATCAACGGCAGGGGTAGGCTGGTGTGGCGGGTGCGTGGCTCGGCCAGCTATGATCCCAAAACCATCTATTCCAGCTATTTCGGTGACATCAGGCAAGGCCGCTTCGACGGGCAGGGCCGGCTCGAGCTGCGTTCGGGCGAGGTTTTCGATGGACATTGGCTCGCCGGAGAACTCAACGGCAATGGCGTCCATCTCGATGTGGAGGGCAACCGCTACGAAGGTCAGTTCGTTGCCGGCGTGCCGAATGGCGAGGGGCGGCTCCTGTCAAAGACGGGGGAGATTTTTGCCGGCTCATTTGTCGACGGGTTGAAGGATGGCAAGGGCCGCACCCGGCTGGCCGGAGGCACCGCCTACGATTCGCAATGGGCAAGGGGCAAGGAGGTCGGCGGCTCGCGCCCCGACGTGCTGGCCGACGCCAAGGTGGGCGGACTCCTCAAGGCGCAGACCGGCGGCGGCGATGCCGGCAAGGTCGAGATCGGCGTGGCCGTCGACCAGCGCATGACCCAGCAATCCGACATGCAATACCAGCATCTGGTGCGCGACGAGGACATCGCGATCTATCCGCAATCCGATCAGTACAATGACAGCTGGAGCGGCACCGGCCAGGTCGCCACCGGCAATGTCTATCAAGGCATGGATTGGGAGGACTCGCCGGCCTTTGCCGAAGTTGATCTCAAGACGTCCGATCAGTCCAAGGTCAAGCTCGACAGCCTGGAGATGAGGGTTGCCGCCAGCGATGCCTATCGCAAGCCGATGCTGTCGATATCGGAGCATTTCGGCTGCGTCGGCTTCAGGCCGGATTTCTCGATCGTCAACAATGGCTGGGGCGACGCTAAGGACATGAAGATGTCGATCCAGTTCACCGCGGTCGATGACGAGGGCAATCCGACCGGTGATCCCAGCCGCATGTTTACAAAGGACGTCGGCAGTTTCGGCGACGGGGTCGACGTGTCGGTAAAGAGCGTGCTCACGGAGGCCGGCGTCGATACGGCCAGCCTGGAGACAGGGCGTTTTCCCTGTCCTTCGGTAGACAGTCTCAATGTCTGCCGCAGCCGGCTGACCAACAAGATCAAATTCGGCGAGGTCGCTGACTATCTCGACAATGTCGAACAGGCGATGACGCTGAATGCGATCGGCAAGTTCGACTATTCCTGGGCGGACGACGAAGGTCATGTCTACCAGCAGAGCGAGCCGTTCCGCACCTCCATCACCATGGCGGTCTTTGAGACACCGGAATCAATGGCCGAATGCGGTGATGGCGGTGGCGGTACGCCGGAAGCCATGCGCTACCAGAACATCGAGTTTCCGATCGGCAAGTATGACTACACAATCGCCATGCCGGTGCGCGGCAACAAGAAGATCAGCGCCTATACGGCGCGGCTGAAGATGTGGTCGTCAATGTCGTCGATCCACAGGTTCAGCATCGCCGCGCATTTCGCCGACGGCAGCGTGCGCGAGAGCAAGCCCGTAACCTTCTTCTATTTCCGCCCGAAGCAGTCGCTGTTCGAGACCAAGACCGAGCCGGCGGCCTGCTACTTGCCGCGCGATATGGTCGGCTGCGGCTAGGGTGCCTTGATATTCAGATGATGCCGGCCTGCAAACGGCAGCTTCCTGCGCTTCCGGTGCTCGCGTACAAAAAGTACGCTCCGCTCCGGTTCTCGGAACCTACCGTTTTCGACTCGGCCTGACCTGAATCTCAACACACCCTGGAAGCGTTCATTTTCTGCCCATCTCGAAATAGTTGGGCAGCGGGATGAGCCTGGTGAAGATCGTGCCCTGGGCAAAGACGCGCAGTTCCAGCATCGATCCCGATGACCGTTCGGCGCGCTGGTCGAACAGGAAATTGCCGAGCGAATAGACCTCCGCCACATCGCCGCCGGCAAGCGGGACGATCGCCTCACTCGACACATGCGGATGACCGCCGACGATGACTGAAGCGCCGCGCAGGCGCATCTGGTCGGCAAGCATGTCTTCCCGCTTCGACGGTGCGGTCTTGTATTCGCGGCCCCAGTGGACGAAGGCGACCACTGGCCGCTCGGCATCCTCGTGAAGCAGCCGGTCGAGCAGGGCAGGGATGAGCAGGTCGGTGTTCTTCGAACCGTTGGTGTCGATGTCGGTCAGGCCAACCAGGTCGATATCGGCAAGCGCCAGCGTCTCGCCCTGCCCGAAATGCGGAATGCCGGCTTCATCCAGGGCGCGCAGCGTCTCGGCGTAGCCCGACGGACCGAGATCGTAGGCGTGGTTGTTGGCGAGACCGACGCCGGCGACATGCAGCCTCTTCAGCATGTCCACAGCCAGGCCCTCCGGCATTGCCAGCGTCATGTCGTCGATCGCTTCCGGAACGTTTGGCAGGATGACACCTTCGAGATTGATGATCAACGGCCGCGATCCGGTCAGCGCCAGAACGTTGCCGACGATGCGGTCGGCTACACCGTCACGAACCAGGATCTTCTTCATGGCGCGGCCGAAATTCACGTCGCCTGCGAGATAGTAGATCCTGTCCTTTGGCCGTGTCGGATTGTTGAAGCCAGGACCGAAGGCGCCGAACAGCGCAACGACATAGCTGGTGGTCCGCTCGACATAGTCCGACGTGTGTTCCTGCGAATTCTCATTGGCGACGACCACCGGTTGGGCGCCGAACAGCTCGCGCTGCAGCCTGGTCTGGATATAGAGCGCGCCGACGGAATCGGCATGATCGGGCTGGCGAAGTGCTGCTATGCCGTCGAGCGAACCGGCGGCCAGCATGTTCAGGGACTGCTGGTCGAAGCGCCTGGAGTCATGCTGCGGCAGATAGTGCGAGAAGTCGGTGGACTCGACGATGAGCGTGTCCTGGTCGACGATCGGCTTCAGCGCCTCGGCCAGTCTGTCCCAGTCGCCTCGTCGTGCCTTGACAGACATCGCCACGGGAACGATTTTCGCTTCCGGGAAATAGTGATGCAGGAACGGCAGCATGGCGCGTACGCCATGCTCCTTGTCGAACAGGCACGACTCTTCGACCATGTCGCTGTTCGTCTCAAGCCGCCGCACGGCGTCGGTGTCGGCCGCGACCGGGCCAAGCACGGTGTCGAAGCCGCGCAGCGTGGTGGCGTAGAGCTTGTGCGTCTTGTGGAAATGGTCCGGCGACAGGATGATGATCCGTTTGTAGCGGAAACCGGACGCCGCCCGGAACCCCAGCGCCACCAGGTCGGCGGCCAGCAGATGGTGCGGCACCGTGATGCCGGTCAGCCGCTGGTTGGACGGCTCGACATCGGCGACGTTGGCGATGGCCTCCTTGAACAGCGAGGCGTCGTCGTAGAAGGGCGGAAAGTTCTCGGTACCCGGCGGGCAGACGACAGGTGCGGCGAAGGTGGGGAGGGGCAGGAGAGTGATGGCGAAGATCAGCAGGATGCTGGCCGGCGCGCAGGCACCCCCCTCTGTCCTGCCGGACATCTCCCCCGCAAGGGGGGAGATTGGCAGCTTCCGCCTCGCGAGTTTTCTTGCAGCGCTGCAGATCAGCGTAAGCAGCCCTGACAGCCGATCTCCCCCCTTGCGGGGGAGATGTCCGGCAGGACAGAGGGGGGTGCCTTGGCGCAGACCTCGCTCCCTCATGGCTCGGCGAGCACAATGTTCTCCACGCCGCCGACGTAGTAGAACGGCTTCTGCTTCGAGGACGTCAGCCGCACCACCTCGCGAGAAATATAATCGGCAAGGCCGAACAGCGTGACGCCGCCGTCCGAAGTCCTGGCCTTTCCGCGCAAGCCTTCGAGGATCGAATAGGTGAAGACGCCGTGGCCGAGCTCGGGCAGTTCGGCGGCGGTGTTGTTGGCGGCGGTGGCCGAGAACACGACAATGCGCGCATCCTGCGCGTCCTTTTCCAGGCGCGGGTTGAAGGCGTTGGCGGCATGGCAGGTGTCGAGCAGCATGAAGCGCATGCCCTTGGCGCGCTCTACCGATTTCTGGATGTCCGACCAGTCGACAAGCGAGGAACGTTTCCAGCGCTCGGCATCCTGTTTGCGGCCGTTAGTCGGGATGAAATAGTAATCCTCATCGATGTTGATGCCGTGGCCGGCGACGAAGATGATGGTGGTGTCGTGCTCGCGGGGCCTATCGAGGAAGTCGGCGAGCTGGTCGTCGATCGTGTCGGAGTCGGGCTCCATGATGCCGTCGGCACTGGCGACTGCATAAGTCTGTCTGGCCTTGTCGGAGTTCTCGTCGAGTGCGTCGCGGTTGACCAGAACCAGCGTTTCCATGGATGAAAACAGCGGCGCTGATTTCTGGGAGATCACCTTGAGAAACTCGGTGGCATCATCGACGGGGTAGCGCAGGTCGCAGGCATGGCCCGAACAGGCGTCGGTCAGGAACGGATATTTGTCGACCCCAATGACCGCTACATAGAGCTTGCCTTTGGCCTCGGTCTTCTCGGTCTTCCTCGCCAGTGCCGTCACGCTGCGTTCGGTCAGATAGCCATATTCGTTGGTGCCGGTGATGCGGATGGTGTTCTTGCCGTTCTCGACCGGTATCTCGACAGTGGTGCTGTTGCCGTCCACCGAGCGCGCGGTGACATCGCCGACATTGCGACTGTTCGACAGGATCGAGAAGCCGGCGACATCGGTTCCAGCTTCCTTGGCGCCTGATATCTCGACGGCGACGTAGCCGTCGCGGACCTTGCTCTGGTCTTCCGCCAGACGGATGCCGAACTCCGGCGGCTTGCGCTGCAAAAGCTTCTGCAACTCGTTGTCGACGCCGGGCCGCATCTCCTCGACCGCCTGTTTGGCGCTGCGCAGGATAATTGCCCGGCGCACCATCTCGGGGCTCCAAAGATATTTCTTCAACTGCCCGGCGCGGATGAAGCGGCCTTCACGGTCGCGGCCCTGGTTAACCTGCCAGCCGATCAGCTTGTCGCCCTCGTCGGAGGAATAATAGTAGCCCTGCGGCATCCAGACGATCCATTGCGAACCGGCGAAGAACATCGAGACGATCAGTTCGTGCGTCTTCAGGTTCCAAAGCCTCAGCGTCTGGTCGGCGCTGCCGGTCACCAGCAGGCCAGCCTTCTCCGAGGCGACCATGGCATTGATATCGGCCGTATGGCCGGTGTACTCGCCCGACACTTTCGCGGTCGCGGTTCTGTACTCGATCAGCGTGCCGTCATTGCCGCCGGTGATCAGGCCAAGACCTTTGCCGATCAGCGTGTAGGCGGAATGGACAAAGCCGTTGGTGGCGTCGTTTTCGATGCTGCGCACCAGCTTGCCGCCATTGGCAATCTCCAGCACAGCGTTTTCCAGTGCGTCCTTGCCGCCCGTCGCGGCACGCAGCGACCACTGGCCGTCGACAAGGGCGGCGCGGTCGAACGAGCTTGGCTCCGTCAGCGGCTGCGGGTCCTCGAAGAAGCGTTCGGTGGTCGGCAGCACCAATTTGTTGTCCAGCGCGCCCTGCTGTTCGGGACAGGCCACGCGCTCGGGGCAAGGGTTGGCGTTGCCCCAGGCGACGACGTCGTTCGCCGCGTCGATGCCGACGGCGGTTACAGGTTCGCCCACTCCCTGCAGCAGTGCCTTGCGTTCGCCGTTCGCGGGATCCCAGACCTGGATGGCGTGGCGCGTGCCGCCGGCGGTTGCGACCAGCGAACCATCGGCGTTGGCGCCGCTGGCATAGACAGTGCCGTCATGGCCGGTATAGTCGAGCACCTTTTCGCCGGTGTCGGTGTTCCAGACGATGGAGCGGTGTGTGTCGGCGCAGCGGTAGCCGCAGGAGGCGATCAGCCGCGCATCCTTGGCGAAAGTCAGCGAACCGATGAAGAAATCCTGAGTCGGCATGGCGCGTGCCAGCGTGCCATCGGTCGCGCGCCAGAGCTGGACCTGCCCGTCCTTGCTGCCGGTGGCGAACAAGGCCCCGTCGGGCGAAACGGCCAGCGCCATCACGCTGATGTCCCGCAGCGGCTCGGCTACGTCGGGCAATTGGATCTCCTCGCCGTTCACGACGTCCCACAGCCGGATACCATTGTCGGTGGTCGTCGCGGCCAGTCGGGTTCCACCGGCGGCGAAGGCGAGCTTGTCGATGTGCCAGGAATCGGCGTCGAGCTTCTTGTCCAGTGACCAGCCGGTCGCGGATTTGTCGTCAAAGCGCCAGAGATAGACGATGCCGTCGGCGCCACCGGCAGCCAGCGTCTTGCCATCGGGAGAGAAGGCGAGATCATAGGTCGCGTAATCGGCGGCCTTGAGTACAGCCTTGATCTTGCCGGTGGCAAAGTCGAACAGCCTGATATCGCCATAGGGCGGCTTGTCGCCAAGGCTGGCGCCGAAATAGCCGCCTGCGGCAATCGTCTTGCCGTCGGGCGAGACCGCGATCGCGAAGATCTTGCCGTCGCTGCCATTGCCGAGATAGCCGCGGATAGTGCGCAGCGTCACGCCACTCCGCCAGTCCCAGATGCGCATGGTTTTGTCACTGGATGCCGAGACGATGTCTTCGCCATCGGGTGTGAAGGTGAGATCGGTGACTTGCGCGCTATGGCCGCCAGTGTCGAGGTCGAGGTGGAAATCCGGTGCGTCCTCGGCACGGGCAACCGAAGTCCCGATCAATGCTCCGCCCAGAGCCAGCCAGCGGCAGGCGCGCATCAGGCGGAGGTCGATTTTTCCCATCGCTATTTGACTTCGTCCGCAGGCGGCGCATTGCGCACATAGGTCTCGATTGCCGAGGCAAAAGCGGGTGAACCCGCCTTGCGCTGCTTGTCGACATAGCCGGCAAAATAGCTCCAGAACGAGACGGCATAGTCGCGGAAGTACGCATCGGTCACCTTGCGCGAACACAGGTCGCCGTCGACGCAGGAGGATAGGCGGTTGAGGAAATAGACGATGCGGTCGAAATTCTCGCTGAAATCGGCGAGCGGCATGTCGCCGCCGGCGGCGGTCATGGCTTCGATGCCGATCCGCTGCCGGAACACCTGCTCCTCGGTAGGCGAGGGGTTGGCGCTGAGCAAATTGTCATATTTGGCATTGAGGGCCGTTAGACGATCTTTCAGCGCGCGCTGCGCCTGCTGGTAGTCTTTGTTTTCCCAAAGTTCGACCAGCGACATGGTCTGCTCGACGCGCTTCTGCTCCTGGTTGGCCAGGAACTGATAGACCGAGAACATCAAGGTGAAGATGATGGCGATACGCACCGCCATGCCCGACCAGGCATAGGCCAGCATGCGCCAGTCGCGGTCGGTGAAGGGATTGCTCTCCTTCTTGATCTCATGGCTGCTCGGCCACGGGAAACCTTCCGTGGTTTCCGGCAGTGGCGATTTCGCGGCAAGCGCCTTTGCGGGCGCTGCTGTTTGCCTGGTGTTGCCCGCCGGTTTCTTCATCCGCAGCTGTCCAGTTCGATGGTGGCGGAGGGATCCAGCACGATGCCCGGCGCCTCCAGCTTCTTTTTCAGGCATTCCAGCTGCAGGCGCGAAATCATGAACTGCACGTCGGGCTCCATCGCTCCCCTGTTCGGTGACGGCAAGGCTTCGACGACGCCGCGCGAGGCACAGTTGCTGAGATCGACGACAATGGCACCGCTGGCACTTTTGGCGATCTGGTCATATTGATCGAGAAAACACGTCGCCAGCTCCGAATTGGTGACGATCTGCTTGACGCACAGGCCGCATGCCTCGTCCGCAGAGGCATTGGCGATCAGCAACAGGCCGCCGGCAAGGCCGGTCACTGTTCCACACCAGGAAAACATAGAATTCCTCACAATCGGTCCTGTCCGTTTCATCCGGCCGTCATGCACCAAGGCTGGGGGCGGGAATGTTCTCATATCGCGTCGATGGCGCAAGGGCTGGCCGTCGCCTCCGCCATCGGCTCAACCGCGCGGCACCGTCTCCATCGGGAAGATCATCACAGCGCCTTTCGGCCCGCCCTTGTCGGCAAGCCGCATCACCGAGCGAGTTGCAGGCGCCATGCCGAGATCGGTCAGCATGTCGGAGAAGCTGGCGGAGCCCATTCCGCGTGTCGCAGAGGCGACGCCGTCCTGTGCCAGGAAACTCAGGTCCTGCTCCTCGCTCTCCGGCGGCGCCTCGGTCAGAACCGCAATCATCCGTTCCATGCCGAAGCTGGTGTCGGTGAAGGCGAGCAGTCCCTCCTCTAGCGTGGCCTGAGGGGCGAGGCGCTCGGCAACGATGTGGGTGATCGAATAATCGCTGCCGACATAGAGCACGTTGATATCGACCAGAAGGTCCGAGCTGTTCTTGGCCAGCACATGCACTTCGTCGCCCGGCGAGACGCGCGGCACCACTGAAGCCTGGAGCGGTTCCAGACCATCCTTGTCACGGCGTTTGACCTGGAACTGGACGTCGACGTCCTCGGGCTTGTAATCGGAGGCCGCCGCCAGCCGTGAAAGCCCGGTGGCACGGAAGATGGTGCGCAGGTTCCTGGTCGTTGCATCGACCAGCTTCTGCCGGTCGTCCATGTGGATGATGATCAGCGGCGGCTTGCTGTCCTCCTTCAGGGTCACATCGCCCGACGCCGGCAGGAACCACAGCGCCGGCTTGTCAGTCGCATCCTTGTCGGCGCCGGTAAGAGCATTCTCGCGTAGCACCGCAAGGCGGAGCTCGGCGCCTTTGCCGGGCTCTACCACCTCGATGTTGAAACCCGTCTCCTTGGCTGTGGCCAGTTCGTCGAGAACCGAATTGACAAGCGCGGTCTCCGTCTCAAGTCCCTTGGCCACGGCAGGCCGCGCGACGACGAGCTTGTAGTCGACGGCGATCTCCGCCACCCGCGCATAGGCGTTGGCCGGAATGTCGGCGACCTTGAGCGCCGGCTTCTTGTCGAACTCGACCGGCTTGACGCGGCTTTCCAGGTTCTTTGCCGACCGAACTTCCAAAAATCCGATCGCGTCGGAAAGCGGGGACAGCGCCGAAGGCAGGATGGCGAGCTTGCTGCCGGGGGTGAGTCGGTGCAGCAGCCCGGCGCCGATCGTCGCCTCGCCGTCCTTGATGACGACAGGCCACTGCATGACCGCGTCGGTCCTGTCGGTGCCGAACACACGGGCATCCAGTTCGCCTTCGAACAGCGGCGTTGGCCGGGTGCGGCTGTCGGCCGAATATTGCTGCAGCACGGCCTGGCCGAGTTGGCGGTAGGTGACGTTGGGATTCTCGGCCAGTTTCGACAGGATGGTGAAGGTGAACAGGCCAAAGCGCGGGGCGTCCGTTGCGCCTTTGGGCAGCGGCATTTCCGGGGTCGTCTCCACCGTCTGCGCGGCGTAGAAGGCGACCAGCTTGCCCTTGGCGATTGGTTCGCCGCCGGTTGGGGTCAGGTTGAAGGCAGGCTTGCGCGTGCCTTTGTCGTCGATGCCACGCGAGCCAGCGGCCGATGTCACCTCGTCGTAGGCCTTGATCGCAGCCGCCCGTTCAGCCTTATTGCCGCCGACCAGGTCGGCAAACTCGACCTTGCGTTCCAGCTCGTCGTCGACCTCGACGGCCCGTGTCGCGGTGCCGGAGTGGCAGCAGTCGAACACGACCCAGACGAAGGCGCCCTTGTTTCGAATGGCGTCGAGTGCCGCGCCGATCTCGTTGTCGACCAGCGCATTCGGCACGCCGGCATCGCGGTTGATCCATTTGTCGATGTCGACGGGCAGGAAGATCTCGTCGAGCCTGTCGGTCTCGTCGCCCTTGACCATCTGCGGCTGCTGGGCGCCGTGACCGGACAGGTGCAGATAGACGAAATCGTCGCGCTGAACCTTGGCGGCAAGGTCGGCCAGAGCGGCCTTGATCGCCGCATGGGTCGGCAGGCCACTGGCGCCGGGGACATCCTTGGCGAGCAGCGTGACATTCTCGGGCGCGAACCGCACTGGGTCGGGCACGTTCTTCAGAAGATATTCGCGGACGAGCCCGGCATCGTTCTTCGGACCGACCAGCCAGTTCCTCTGCGGCAGAGCAGGATATTCGGTGCAGGCGACCAGCAGCGCATGGTATGTGCGCGATGCGGCCATGGTCCGGAACGACACCATGCCGGCCATCGTCAGCGCGGACGTGCCGACCAGCAGCGTCCGCCGCGTCAATTTGATCATGATTGCTTCCCCAAGCCCGATCGAATTCCCAAGTGACGCTATCCTTGCCGAGGATTTTGTCAGTATTTTGAATGTTGCATCGGAGAGCAACCCGCCTGTTATCCTGCTCCGATCGACAAGGCGCGGTTCTCGGCAGCCTTCCGGCGCAGAGATGCTGGAAACAGTAGCAAAAATGCCTGTTCGTCGCTATCTGGGTGGGACAGGGGTCGTTTGCGCGCGGAAATGATGCGCGAGCGACGCAAGACGCGAGTTGGATCAAGGACCATGGCGGCAAGGGATGTGCTGACGAAGAACCAGCTGTGCGTGCTTGAGAAGCTTGAGGCTGCCAGTGGCCCGCTCAGTGCCTACACCTTGCTCGACCAGTTGCGCGAGCGCGGTTTCCGCGCGCCGCTGCAGGTCTATCGGGCCCTCGACACACTGGTGAAGTCCGGTTTTGTGCATCGGCTCGAAAGCATCAACTCCTTCGTCGCTTGCGTCGAGCCGCATGATCACAGCCACTCGATGACCGCCTTCGCAATCTGCGACACATGCGGGCAAGTGACCGAAATGTCCGACCACGATGTCGGTCACCAACTGGACGAATGGGTGCGCTCCACCGGCTTCGCCGCCAAGAAGGCGGTGATCGAATTCCGCGGGACGTGTGCCAAGTGCCTGGCCGAAGCTGCTTGAAGGCTGGTCAGCCGTGAAGCATTTTCAAGAATCTAATGTGCCTCGTCCCAGTTGTTCGCCGCCCGCGCGTCGACATGCAGCGGCACCGACATCGACACCGCCGGCATCGCCGCATTCTCCATGACGTGACGGACAACCGGGATCGTTGCCTCGACTTCGGCTTCGACCGTCTCGAAGATCAGTTCGTCATGCACCTGCAACAGCATGCGAGCCGAAAGGCCTGCTTTTACCAGCGCCTCCTCCATGCGGATCATGGCACGGCGGATGATGTCGGCGGCGGTTCCTTGCAGGCGGGCGTTGATCGAGGCGCGCTCGTTGAAGGCGCGGAGGGAGGGATTGGACGATCTTATGTCCGGGTAATGGATGCAGCGCCCGAAGATCGTTTCGACAAAGCCGTGCTCGCGGGCATAGGCCTTGGTCTCTTCGATATAGTCGCGAATGCCCGGGAAGCGCTCAAAATATTTCTTGATGTAGTTGCCGGCTTCCTCGCGCGGGATCGACAGCTGGTTGGCGAGGCCGAAGGCCGAAATGCCGTAGATGATGCCGAAATTGATCGCCTTGGCGCGGCGGCGGACTTCCGAAGGCATGCCTTCGACCGGCACGTTGAACATTTCCGACGCGGTGATGGCGTGGATATCGGCGCCGTCGGCGAAGGCCTGCCGCAGTTGCGGTATTTCGGCGACATGGGCGAGGACCCGCAGCTCGATCTGGCTGTAGTCGGCCGAGACCAGCCGATGGCTCTTGTCGGTGATGAAGGCGGTCCTGATCTTTCGGCCTTCGGCGGTGCGCACCGGGATGTTCTGCAGGTTCGGATCGGAGGATGACAGGCGCCCCGTCGTCGTCGCAGCCAGCGCGTAGGAAGTGTGGACGCGTTTGGTGTCGGGGTGGATGAAGCCTGGCAGCGCATCGGTATATGTCGATTTCAGCTTGGTCAGCTGGCGCCAGTCGACGATCTTGCGCGGCAGTTCATGGCCTTCGGCAGCGAGGTCTTCGAGAAGCTGCGCCGAGGTCGACCACTGGCCGGTCTTGGTCTTGGAGCCGCCGGGCAGGCCCATGCGGCCGAACAGGATGTCGCCGAGCTGTTTTGGTGAACCGATGTTGATGCGCTCGCCGATGAGCTGATAGATTTCCTCTTCGAGGCGAGCGGCGCCCTGCGCCAGTTCGCCCGACAGTCGCGACAGGATCTGACGGTCGACCGAGATGCCGCGCTGCTCCATGCGTGCCAGCACCGGCACCAGCGGCCGTTCCAGCCGCTCATAGACCGATACAAGCCCCTTGGCGGCAAGCCGCGGCTTAAGCACCAGCCAGAGCCGCAGTGTCACATCGGCGTCTTCTGCGGCGTGAGCGGTCGCCTTGCCGATGTCGACCTGATCGAAACCGACGGAGCCCTTGCCCGAACCGGTCACGTCCTTGAGCTGGAGCGGAGTGTGACCGAGCCATTTCTCTGCAAGCGAGTCCATGCCGTGACCATGCGGGGTGCCGGCGTCGAGCACGTAGGAGATCAGCATGGTGTCGTCGAAAGGCGCGACATCGATGCCATAACGGCTCATGACGACGAGATCGTATTTCAGGTTCTGCGCGATCTTGAGAACCGACTTGTCCTCGAGCAGCGGTTTTAGCACGGCCAGTGCCTCGCGAACGGAGATCTGGTTTTCGAGCATCCCGCCGCCGAGCAGGTCACCGTTGCCGCTCTTGTGGGCAAAGGGAATGTATGCTGCGCGGCCGGGCGCCGTGGCGATGGACATGCCGATCAACTCGGCCTGCATCGGATCGGCCGACGTCGCCCTGACGTCGAAAGCGACACGGCCGGTCTCCATGGCCTCCGCGATCCAGGCTTTCAGGGCCGGGACATCGCGGATGCAGTGATAGGCTGACGTATCGATCTTGCGGGTGGCCGCGCTCTCCAGCCGCAATGCGGCGAGCAGAGAAGGGGTGTCGCCTTGTTTTGACGTTTCTGTCGTTGCCGCTCCGCCGGCCTGGCCAGGCTCGGCGCCGGACTCGGCTCGGGCAACAGCTGGCACTCCGGCCCCGACATCCGGGCCATGGGCATAATCGGCGCGCTCAACTGTCACCGCGACGGCCTGGACGTCACCTGCCTCGGTGCCGGTCGCTTCCGCCACGCGGCGGGTGAGCGAGGTGAATTCCATGGTCTTGAGGAAGCCGATCAGTTTTGGGCCGTCCGGCGGGTGCAGCACGAAGTCGTCCAGCCCCGCGGCCACCGGCACGTCGTTCATCAACGTCACCAACTGACGCGAAACACGTGCCTTGTCGGCGTTGGCGATGATCGATTCGCGCCTCTTGTCCTGCTTGATCTCGCCGGCGCGGGCGAGCAGGGTGTCGAGGTCGCCGAACTGCTCCAGCAGCTGTGCTGCCGTCTTCGGCCCGATGCCGGGCACACCAGGCACATTGTCGACCGAATCTCCGGTCAGCGCCTGCAGGTCGACCATTTTTTCCGGCGGTACGCCCCATTTCTCGATGACCTCGGGAATGCCGATCTGGCGGTCCTTCATCGGGTCGTACATACCGACCGTGTCGCCGACCAGCTGCATCAGGTCTTTGTCGGAGGAGATGATGGTGGTGTCGCCTCCGGCCTCGCAGGCGAGCCTGGCATAGGTGGCGATCAGATCGTCGGCCTCATAGCCTTCGGTTTCTATGCAAGGCAGGTTGAACGCCCTGGTTGCCTGGCGGATCAGGCCGAATTGCGGGATCAGGTCTTCCGGTGGCGCCGAACGGTTGGCCTTATATTCGGGGTAGAGGTCATTGCGAAAGGTTTTCGACGAATAGTCAAAAATGACGGCGAAATGCGTCGGCACAATGCCTACATCGGTGTTACGGGCGTCGAGGACCAGCTTCCACAGCATGTTGCAGAAGCCGGAAACGGCGCCGACCGGCAGGCCGTCGGATTTGCGGGTCAGCGGCGGTAGCGCGTGATAGGCACGAAAGATGTAGCCGGAGCCGTCGACAAGGAAGAGATGATCGCCTTTTTTCATGTCGGCAGGGATAGCGCGGCGCGGCGGCTTGGTCCATGCCAAAGGCGGCTTCAGATACCGGTTCCGGCAACACCCTGACAGACCCGCTCCGGCCCAATCACGGCCATGTTACAAAACTGTAATCTTCGTGCCCTTGAATCGCCATGTTCAAAGACACAGATACAGCGCATCGGCAATTTTCGCCGAGTCCGGAGCAAGGCCCGTCCCCCGCCTATCCCGGACAACTGCGGCAGCCTATCCCCCCTCTCCGGGCTGCCGCAACGTTTCGAGTAGAAGGCCGCCGTGGCTCCCCCTCCACCACGGCGGTCTTTTTTTACCTCGGACAGACATTTGCAGCCCGTGGTCCAATGGGCTTTTCGTTTTCCTGTCCTGCCTTTACGGTTCCGGTTCTGAATCGAAAGGCTTCACACATGTCTGCAGTTTCCCCCGTCCTCGACCGTCTCGACATGAATCTCGACCAGAGTCTCGAACGCCTGTTCGGCCTGCTCAGGATCAAGTCGATCTCCACTGATCCGGCCTATGCCGCCGACTGCCGCAAGGCGGCGGAATGGCTGGTGGCGGAGCTCAAGCTGATCGGCTTCGACGCCAGCGTGCGCGACACGCCCGGACACCCGATGGTGGTTGCGCACCACGACGGTCCGGCTGATACACCGCATGTGCTGTTCTATGGCCACTATGACGTGCAGCCGGTCGACCCGATCGAACTGTGGGAAAGCGATCCGTTCGCGCCGGCGATCAAGGAGGTCGGACCGGATCAAAAAGTGATCACCGGACGCGGCTCGGCCGACGACAAGGGCCAGTTGATGACCTTTGTCGAGGCTTGCCGCGCCTGGAAGCAGGTGCACGGCAATCTGCCCTGCCGCATCACCATCCTGTTCGAAGGCGAGGAGGAGTCCGGCTCGCCGTCGCTGAAGCCGTTCCTCGAGGCCAATGCCGACGAGCTCAAGGCCGATTTCGCGCTGGTCTGCGATACCGGCATGTGGGACCGTGACACACCGTCGATCTGCGTCGGATTGCGCGGGCTGGTCGGCGAGGAGATCACGGTGAAGGCCGCCGACCGCGACCTGCATTCCGGCCTCTATGGCGGCGCTGCCGCCAATCCTATCCGCATCCTGGCCAGGTTACTGGCAGATATCCACGACAAGGACGGTCATATCACCATTCCCGGTTTCTATGACGGCGTCGAGGAAACGCCGTCGCAGATCCTGAAATCATGGGAGACGCTTGGCGAGACGGCCGAGACGTTCCTCGGGCCCGTCGGCCTGTCGATCCCGTCGGGCGAAAAGGGTCGCTCGGTGCTGGAATTGACCTGGGCGCGTCCGACGGCCGAGTTCAACGGCATTATCGGCGGCTACACTAGCAAGGGCTTTAAGACGGTGATCGCGGCGGAAGCCTCGGCGAAGGTATCGTTTCGCCTTGTCCATAAACAAGACCCGAAGAAAATCCGCGCCGCGTTCCAGAAGTTTGTCCAGGAGCGCATCCCCGCCGACTGTTCGGTCGAATTCCACCCGCATGGCGGCTCGCCGGCAATCCAGCTTTCCTATGACTCGCCGTTCCTGGCCAAGGCCAAGAATGCGCTGTCCGACGAATGGCCGAAGCCAGCAGTGACGACGGGCAGCGGTGGCTCGATCCCGGTGGTCGGCGATTTTCAAACCTATCTCGGCATGGAATCGCTGCTGGTCGGGTTCGGCCTCGACGACGACCGCATTCATTCGCCCAACGAGAAATACGAGCTCAGCTCCTTCCATAAGGGCCAGCGCTCGTGGGCGCGGATTCTCGATGCGCTGACACGCTGAGTGGCGAGAAAATCACGCTGACGGCATGAAAATCAACTTTCTGTTGATTTTTCAGCGGATTGCGGCGAGGACGAGCCAACATCATAGCTCTCGGCGTCCTATGCCGTTAAAGGACGCCTGAGACTGTAGGTTCGACCGGAGAACACAATGGCCGACATCCGTTTCCACAAGAATGACCTGTCCGATCTATCGCACTACAATGTCGGCGCGGTGGCTATCGATACCGAGACGCTCGGGCTCAACCCGCATCGTGATCGGTTGTGCGTGGTGCAAATTTCGCCCGGCGACGGCTCGGCCGACGTCATCCAGATCGCGCCCGCCCAGAAGAAGGCGCCGAACCTCGTCAGCCTGCTGAGGAGCCGCGGCATAACCAAGCTCTTCCACTACGGCCGTTTCGACATCGCGGTGCTCTACAACGCGTTCGGCGTGATGCCCGAGCCGGTTTTCTGCACCAAGATCGCCTCGCGGCTGACCCGCACCTACACCGACAGGCACGGGCTGAAGGATATCTGTTTCGAACTTCTCGGCGTCGGCCTGTCAAAGGCGCAACAATCATCGGACTGGGCGGCCGAAACGCTGTCGCCCGAACAGCTCGAATATGCGGCATCCGATGTGCTGTATCTGCACCGCTTGCGCGATGTGCTGGCCGAGCGGCTGGCGCGAGATGGGCGGACAAAGGAGGCCGATGCCTGCTTTCGCTTCCTGCCGACGCGCGCCAAACTCGATCTGATGGGCTGGGACGAAGAGGATATCTTCGCCCATAGCTGACGGTAGTCGCGGACATCTGCCGATGGCCGGGTTTGGAACCGGAAGCAAGGCTGCCGCGTTTGTCGGCTCATCGTCGCCGGTTCAAAGGGGATGACATTGACGGACAGAAAGCCGATAGCGACCGCGCCGACCGATGGCTCCAAGATCTCAATCACGTGGAAGGACAGCGACGGCGTCATCAACGAATCCATCGCTCAATACCGCGATGACGGCTGGTGGGTCTACACAGACAGTCATACGCAAAAGAAGGTTGAGCCGACCAGCTGGCGGCCTGCCGCGAGCGAAGACGACGATTAGAGCAGTTCACCGTTTCATGGAAACCGGCGAGCTGCTTGAACTCTTTGTTTGATGCAATCCCCTAGGGAAAGCGCCGCGCGCTTTCCTGGAAAACCGCTTGGCGTCTTTTATCGTGAGCAGACCAAACCGAAAGGGGTCGAGCTCAAGATCGACAACAAAGGTATTTCGGTCCAGCAGAATTGACGGCATTGGGCCGGCGCCGACCTTCGCCTGCTGCCGCACGCAGCCGGCGCTGATGCGCGATTCAACACGATCCGCGTGCAATTGAATCCATATTGCCTCGATTTTTCTCGACTTAACCCGCCCTTAAATCGCCGCATCTACTCTTCAACCCGAATGCCATAGGCATCGGGGATATCAAGCACAGCTCATGGCGAACCGCAGAGATAGCCGCATCGAACCCAGTTTCGAGGGGCCGCCGCAGGCGCGATCCTCGGCGGGTCTTTCGGTGAATGAGGAGGATCGCGTCGTGCCGAGCAATCGCAAAGCCTCCGCAAAGCGCAAGCCGGCCAAAGGAAAATCGTCGCGAGCCAAGCGCGGCGGAAGCCGGCGCGGCCTGTTCGGGGTGCTCGGCCGGCTGTTCTACTGGTGCTTCGTGCTTGCCATCTGGGGCGGCATCGCGGTGGCCGGCACCGTCGTCTACTACGGCGCCAAGATGCCGGCGGCGACGACATGGTCGATCCCCGACCGCGCGCCTAATATCAAGATCGTCTCGGCGGATGGCCAACTGCTCGCCAATCGCGGCATGAGCGGGGGCGAAGCCGTCGGCCTGCACGAAATGTCGCCCTATATCCCCGAGGCCGTCATCGCCATCGAGGACCGCCGCTTCTATTCGCATTTCGGCATCGACCCGATCGGCCTGTCGCGTGCGATGGTGACCAACCTCATTGGCGGGCATTTCTCACAGGGCGGCTCGACCCTGACCCAGCAATTGGCGAAGAACCTGTTCCTGACTCCCGATCGCACGCTGGAACGCAAGGTGCAGGAGGTGCTGCTGGCGCTTTGGCTGGAGCACAAGCATACCAAGGACCAGATCCTCGAAATGTACCTCAACCGGGTTTATTTCGGTTCCGGCGCCTATGGCGTCGAAGCGGCCTCGCGGCGTTATTTCGGCAAGAGCGCGCGCGATGTCACCTTGTCTGAAGCCGCATTGCTTGCCGGCCTGTTGAAAGCGCCGTCGCGGCTGTCGCCGGCACGCGATCCGAAGGCTGCCGAGGAGCGCTCGCAACTGGTGCTTGCCGCCATGCGCGACGAGGGCAAGATCAGCGCCAAGGAGCTGACTTCGGCGATGAGCGCGCCGGCAACGCGCGCGCCGTCCTACTGGACCGGGTCGGAGAACTACGTCGCCGACACCATCATGGAAGAACTTCCCGACCTGATAGGCGACGTGCGCAGCGATATCGTCATCGACAGCACCGTCGACCTGAACCTGCAGAAGCTCGCCGAACAATCTATCCGCAGGCTGATCGACGAAAGCGGCAAGAAGCTCAACGTCAGCCAGGGTGCGCTGGTGTCGATCGACGATTCCGGCGCGGTGCGCGCCATGGTCGGCGGCTACGACTATTCGACCAGCCAGTTCGATCGCGCATCCGAGGCGCGCCGCCAGCCGGGCTCGGCATTCAAGCCGTTCGTCTATATGGCCGCCCTTGAAGCCGGCCGAACACCCGACAGTGTGCGCAACGACGCACCGATCAGGATCGGCAACTGGACCCCCGACAATTACCACGGCAAATATTTCGGCAAGGTGACGCTGGCAACCGCATTGGCTAAATCGCTGAATTCGGTCGCCGCCCAATTGACCATGGAGGTCGGGCCGGGCGCCGTTGTCGAGGCGGCGCACCGCATGGGCATCCAGTCCGACCTGCAGTCCAACACCTCGATCGCGCTGGGCACGTCGGAGGTGACGCCTCTGGAACTGACATCGGCCTATGTCCCCTTTGCCAATGGCGGCTACAAGCCTGACATCCATTTCATCCGCCGCGTGACGACCACCGAGGGCAAGGTGCTTTATGACAGCGGGGGCGAGAGTGCGCCGCGAGTCGTCAAGCCAGAGATCGTCGGCATGATGAACTCGATGATGACGGGTACGGTCGAGATCGGTACCGCCCGGAAAGCGGCTTTCGCCTGGCCATCGGCCGGCAAGACCGGCACCAGCCAGAATTCGCGCGATGCCTGGTTCGTCGGCTACACTGCCAACCTCACCACGGGTGTGTGGTTCGGCAATGATGATGGCAGCCCGATGAAGAAAGTCACCGGCGGCGCGCTGCCAGCGCAGGCCTGGCACGAATTCATGGTCGCAGCCCACGAGGGCGTGCCGGTGCGGCCGCTGCCCGGCACCTGGAAATCGACGCCGGCCAACACCATCGTGCCCGATGAGATACCGTCGGCGAACAACACCCCGCCGGCGCCGGTTCCTTCCGCGCCGGTCGGCCAGCAGGCGCCGCAGATGCGGCCAGCCGCGCCGGTCGCCCAGCAGCCAGCGCCGGTCCGCGCGGCCCGTCCCGCCCAGACCGTCGATGCCGATGGCTTGTCCATGCCGGAAGACGACGGCGCCACCGCATCGATCAAGCACCCGGTGCCACCAGGCGAAGTTGGCGGTCCGCGCAAGAAGCGGCAGACCTCGATCCTCGATCTCCTTGGCGGCTGAGCGGCAACTCGCCGCTCGCCTCCGCGACGCGGTTCGGCTACACCTCCCAAATGACTGAACTCGACTCCAGAAAGACCATCGTGCTGACCGGCGCCAGCCGCGGCATCGGCCACGCCACGGTCAAGCGTTTTTCGCGCGAAGGCTGGCGCGTCATCACCTGCTCGCGCCAGGCCTTCGCCGAGGACTGCCCGTGGCCGGCCGGGCCTGAGGACCACATCAAGGTCGACCTTGCCGATCAGGAGGATGTCGGCATCGCCGTCTCGGAAATCCGCCACCGGCTGGAAGAGCATGGCGGCCAGTTGCACGCGCTGGTCAACAATGCCGGCATTTCGCCGAAGCTCAAGGACGGCAACAGCCGGATGGACTCGATCGACACGCCGATGCATGTCTGGCGCGACGTGTTCCAGGTCAATTTCTTCGCGCCGATCATGCTGGCTCGCGGCCTGTTCAAGGAATTGGCGGCGGCCAAGGGCTCGATCGTCAATGTTACCTCGATCGCCGGAACCCGCGTGCATCCCTTCGCCGGCACCGCCTATGCGACATCGAAGGCAGCACTTGGCTCGCTAACACGGGAGATGGCACATGATTTCGGCCCGCACGGCATCCGTGTCAACGCCATCGCGCCGGGCGAGATCGACACCGCGATCCTGTCGCCGGGCACGGACAGGATCGTCGAGACCATTCCGCTCAGACGTCTTGGCACCACTGCGGAAGTCGCCGACATCATCTTCTTCCTGTGCTCGCAGCAAGCGTCCTACGTCACGGGCTCGGAAATCCACATCAATGGCGGCCAGCACGTGTGACAAAACAGGGTGCTCATCCTGTTATGGTGAGAACGGCCTTGCCGCTGAAGCTGCGCTGTCGCAGTGCGTCCAGGGCGTGAGCAATGTCTGTCCACGGGATGGTAAGGGCCACGCGCGTTTCGAGCCGGCCAGCCACGACCAGAGCGAGCAGCGAGGCGATGTCCGCGCCAATGCCTGGACCTGACGTATAGTACGCAAAGGTTTGAAGCCTCGCGCCCTCATGATCCGGAACGAACTGGCGGAACCCGACCGGCGTGAGTTCGCCGCTGCTCGAACCGAACATGACGATGGTCCCGCCAGGTGCGACGCGTTCGATGGCGTGTGCGAGGCTTTCGCCGCCCACCGACTCGGTGATCAGCGAAAACGGCCCCTCAGCCAACTCGATCGACACGACCACATGCATAGCTCCCAAGCCGCGCAGATCGTCTGCGTGCCGGGCGGCGGCGATCGCAGTCACCGAGGCACCTTGCTCGCGGGCGATCTGGATCTGGAAACGGCCGACCGCACCGCTTGCACCGGTGACCAGGACCTGCTGGCCGGCCAGGTCGCCGCCATGGCGCAAAGTCCTCAGCGCCGTCGTGCCTGCGACCGGAAGCGTGGCTGCGGACACGAAGCTGACCTCATCCGGCAGGACCGCGAGGCGGTCGGTTGGGACGGCGACCCGTTCGGCCCATCCGGCCTGGTCGACCAGAGCCGCAACCCGGGCGCCCACGGCTGGCCCGGAGCCATCGGCTGCTGCCCGTTCGACAATCCCGACGATGTCCTGACCCGGGATCCAGCCGTTCGAACGGATGGCAAGCAGGCGCAGTTCGCCACGGTTCAACGAGCTCGCATGGACCGAGACAAGCGCCTCGTTCGGGGTCGGTTGAGGCTCGGCAAGCTCCGCGATCCTCAGTCCGGTCGCGCTGTCGGAAGAGATGACGAGGGCGAGCATGGTTCATACCTCATGGCTGCGTGGTGGACGCACCGCTCATTCGCAAGTGGACCCTATCGATTTTTGCCTTTGAATAATTTAGATATGAAGGCAATTGATCGCTAAAAGCCGTCAACCATGAAGCAGCCTCTCAGCTACCCTTGGCTCGATTTCGATGTGGATGACCCTTCCGCGCCAGCGATTGCCGTGCGCGTCGACGTCCCCGAGACCAGAGCGGAAGTGCCCGCACATCGGCACCGCAAAGGCCAACTCGTCTTCGCGCTCGGAGGCGGTATCACATGCCACGTCCCAAGCGGCCTGTGGATGGTGCCGCCTCATTGCGGGGTGTGGATTCCAAGCGGCATGGAGCACAGCAATGTCGCGACCGCCAATGCCCGGATTTTTTTCGTCTACATAGAGCCGGGAGCCGCCCATCTGCCGGAACGCTGCTGCACGTTTTCGATCTCGCCGCTGCTGCGCGAACTGATCATCGAGCTGTCCGATGGTGCGCAGGACGATCAGGCGAGGGATGAGCTTTTGACCAGGACCCTGCTTACCGAGCTGCCGCGTATGCCTGTCCAGCAGTTGCATCTGCCGATCTCATCCAGGCCGCGCTTGAAGCGGGTCGCCGAAGCGTTGGCGCAGGACCCTGCCGACCGCAGCACACTGGCAGAATGGGCCAATCGCGTTGCGCTCAGCGAGAGCAGTCTCGCCCGTCTCGTGGTGAAGGAGACGGGGCTGAGCTTCGGGCGCTGGCGCCAGCAATTGCACTTGATCGTCGCAATACGGGAATTGGCTTCGGGTGCAAGCGTGCAGCAGGTTTCGGGCGATCTCGGCTACGGGTCGGTCACGGCCTTCATCACCATGTTCAAGAAGGCGCTTGGGAAGCCGCCGGCAAAATATCTAAGCAGTGTCTTGCAGCATGGCGGCGCGGCTTAGGCAGTGGACGGTTCAGCCGCCTCCGGCTTGTGGCCAAGCACCTCTTCGACAATGCCCCGCGCGATCTCGCGCTCGCCCATGATCACCGTATCGGCGCCGAGCCCCTTGAGATGCTCGATCTCGGCGTCGGAATGGGCGCGGGCAATGACGTTGATGCCGGGATTGGCAGCGCGTGCCCTGAGGACGATCTGTCCGGCCTCGAAGGCATTGGGGATGGCTAGGATCAGTCGATTCGCCCCTTCGGGATTGGCGGCGGCGAACACTTCGACGTTGGCCGCATTGCCGGAGACGGTTTCTATGCCGTCGGCTTTCAGTCTGGCCAGTGTCTTGTCGGCATCCTCGACGACGAGGAAGGGCAGGGCGGCCTGTTTCAGCGCCGCACCGACGAGGCTGCCGACGCGGCCATAACCGATCAGGATGGCATGGTTGGTGAGACCTGTCCTGGCCGGCGGCCCGTTTCCTCCTTTCGTCGTGGCTGCAACGGAGGCCAATTGGCCCGGTTCCGTCGCCGGACCGACCGGCTTTGCCTCGACCGGCGGTGCCGTCCTGGCGGCGCGCCGCTCCAGCCATGGCTTCATCCAGTCGATGGCCAGGAACATCAACGGATTGAGGACGATCGACAGGATGGCGCCGGCGAGGATGAGGTCGCGGCCTTGTTCGGGCAATAATTTCAGCCCGACGCCGAGTTCTGCCAGGATGAAGGAGAATTCGCCGATCTGGGCAAGGCTTGCCGAGATCATCAGGGCGGTGGCCAAGGGATAGCCGAAGGCAACGACAATGATGAACGCCGCTAAAGATTTGCCGATGACGATGATGGCCAGCGTCGCCAGGATTGGCCAGCCATTGCTGGTCAGGCTGAACGGGTCGAACAGCATGCCAACCGAGACGAAGAACAGCACCGAAAAGGCATCGCGCAGCGGCAGCGATTCTTCCGCCGCGCGGTGGCTGAGCTCGGATTCGCTCATGATCATGCCGGCGAAGAAGGCTCCCAAAGCCAGCGAGACCCCGAACAGCTTGGCCGCGCCGAAGGCGACACCGAGCGCTATTGCGAGCACGGCCAGCCGGAACAATTCGCGCGATCCGGTGTGGGCGACGTAGTGCAGGATCCAGGGGATGACCCGACGGCCGACCACCAGCATGACGACGACGAAAGCAGCAACCTTGGCCAGCGTGATGCCGACGACGCCCCAGATGCCGTAGTTGTCCGGTAGCGACAGCAAGCCGCTTGCATGGGCGTCCGCCTGCTCCTGGCCGCCGAGCACGCCGGCGAGCGCCGGCAGCAGCACCAGCGCCAGCACCATGGCCAAATCCTCGACGATCAGCCAGCCGACGGCGATGCGGCCGCGCTCCGTCTCGATCAGACGGCGTTCCTGCAAGGCGCGTAGCAGCACCACGGTCGAGGCGACCGAGAGCGCCAGGCCGAAAACCAGCCCTGCGCCCATCGACCAGCCGAGCATCCAGGCAAGGCCGGCGCCGAGCGCTGTTGCAAAGCCGATCTGGACGATCGCGCCGGGCACGGCGATGGCGCGCACCGACAACAGATCCTTCAGCGAGAAGTGCAGCCCGACGCCGAACATTAGCAAGATGACGCCGATTTCGGCCAGTTCGTTGGCAAGGCTGGCATCGGCGACGAAACCGGGCGTGTTCGGCCCGACCAGCACGCCGGCTACGAGATAACCGACCAGCGGCGGAATGCGGAAGCGGTTGGCGAGAGCGCCGAAGACGAAAGCCAGCCCCAGACCGGCGACGATGGTAGCGATAAGGGGCGTGTCATGCGGCATTGTCTATGGAGCGCCTTTCAAAAACCAGCGATATCGGATGGACACCGGCCGAAGCCGCCGCCTGTTCGCAATATGGCGGATCGGGTGTTGGCGAGGCAACCCGCAAATCCATGACATCGACGCTGCGGCCGCAAAGGCTTGACCGGCGGCTGAGGAAGCCGCCGGCCCCAATTTGAATTTCCTCGATGGTATTCCGCCTCGGTCCGGCGCAATTGCTCACAGCGATCAGGCTGCCTGCAGCAAGGCCTCGATTTCGAATAGGGCGTGGTTGGTCAGTGTCTTGGGAATTTCGGCGGTCACTTTGTCCGCGACTTCCTTGTGCAGCTTCTTGCGCATTGTCCCAAGCACCATCGGTGGTGCGACAAGCACGATCTCCTTGAACTGGCCGCTGTGCGCGAGCTTGTAGAGCCGGTCAGCAATGTCGTCGGCGAAACGCTCCTTGCCGATGCGGTGCCAGTCCGTTTCCTCGACCGCGCTGCGGTGTACGGAGGGACCATCATTGTATCGGCCCGGGCTATCACTGCCTTGCTCGCGGGTGGGCGGGTTGTTCTGTTCGATTTCCTGCACGACTTCGAGGTTCGGATATTTGCTGTCGCCGGCATTCCTCAGGAAAAGCGCTTTTTCGCCATCGGCCACCAAAACCCAGATGCCATGCTTCAGGTTGATCGTGCTCATGACAAGGCTCCTCTTTGGGTCGCCCCGGCATCTTGCGATGTGCCGCGGCCGGGTTTCGCGATCTGACGCGATGGGCCTTTGGGAACGCGTCTCTCAGGGGTAATGTTCCCGCCAGCATCCCTATAAACTTGGACATCCGGGCATCCAGCGCCGGCGGCTTTAATCTACTAAACTGGTAGAATTTAGAAAAACCTGATTTGCGGCACTGCTCGCCGGGTGCTAATACGGCTGGAAATCAAGGCCTGCGACAGGTGCTTGAATCCGCATCACCTGCCGATGAGGAATATTTTTCTCTTGGCCGAGATGCATTCAGAAAAGCGATTGCATCCCGACAGGCGATGCGCCAGTGCGTTCCTTCTGATTGCTCGCGCTCGCGCGTAAAACTGCAAGCCTGTTCAGGATTCCGCTCGCGCCCATGCCGCACATTGCTCCCAAACTCAATGCCTTCCCCGTCTTCATGCGGGTCGAGGGCCAAGCCGTGGCCATCGTCGGCGGCGGCGAAGAGGCATTGGCCAAGGCAAGACTGATCGGACAGTCGAGTGCGGTTTTGCGCGTCATCGCGGAACATGCCGAGCCCGATCTCTTGACCTTCATCGCTCAGACCGGCACCCACCATTTTGCCGCCGCTTACGACGCGTCGCAGCTCGAAGGTGCGGTCATGGTATTTGCCGCCAGCGGCAATGAGGAACTCGATCGCCGCGTGGCCACGGATGCGCGCCGGCTCGGCATTCCGGTCAACGCCGTCGACCGGCCTGCGCTTTGCGATTTCTTCACCCCCGCGCTGGTCAACCGCGCGCCGGTCGCCATTGCCATCGGCACGGAAGGTGCAGGCCCGGTGCTTGCCCAAATGCTGCGAAGCCGCATCGACCGCATGCTGTCGCCGGCGCTTGGGCCGCTGGCAACGCTCGCGGCGTCGTTTCGCGGAGCCGCCGAAAAGCTGCTGCCGAGAGGCAACGCCCGCCGCCGCTTCTGGAATGATTTCTTTGCTGGTGCTCCTGCCCGTGCGGCTGAGGCGGGCGAGCTTTCGCAGGCGCATGACGCTGCTGTCCATCTTCTGCTGTCGGATGCGCCGGCCTGCGGCCACATCGCCCTGGTCGGCGCCGGTCCGGGCGCCGAGGATCTTCTGACTTTGCGTGCCCATCGCCTGCTGATGGAAGCCGATGTCATCGTCCATGACGCGCTGGTGCCGGAGGCGGTCGTTGCCATGGGTCGCCGCGATGCCGAGCGTCTGCCGGTCGGAAAACGCAAGGGCTGCCACACCAAGAGCCAGGCGCAGATCAATGCACTGCTGGTCGAACTCGGCCGTGAAGGCAAGCGCGTCGTGCGGCTGAAGTCGGGCGATCCGCTCGTGTTCGGCCGGGCCGGCGAGGAGATGGCAGCGCTTCGCGATGCCGGCATCGCCTATGAGGTGGTTCCGGGCGTCACCGCGGCATTCGCCGCCGCAGCCGATTTCGAATTGCCGCTGACGTTGCGCGGTGTTTCCTCGTCAATGGTGTTCACCACCGGCCACGACCTCAAGGGCAATTCGCTACCCGACTGGGCCAAGCTCGCCATTTCGGGCGCCACCGTCGCCGTCTATATGGGCCGCTCGGTGGCGGCCGAAGTTGCCGGCCGGCTGATCGAGGCCGGTCTGTCGCCGGATACGGCGGTAGCAGTGGTCGAGAATGCAAGCCTTGCCAACCGGCGCCGGTTCCACGGCACGCTTGCCGACCTGCCGTCGCTGGAAGCGCGCGCCGATCTTTCCGGCCCGGTCATGACCATCATCGGCGACGCGGTCGCCGGCGCCAACTTTGACCGGTCCGAGGCGCTCGCGGCACGCAGACATGAAGGTGCGTCCAGTTCGGTCGCCGAAGGAGTTCAGTCATGAAGATTCTGACCGCCAACCGCCTGACCGACGGCATTGCCGTCTGGTACGCCGATGGCGGCTGGGCCGAGACGGTGGACCATGCCGACATTGCCCATGACAAGCTGGCCGAGGATCGCCTCGAGGTGATCGGCGCCAAGGCCTATGCCGCCAACGAAGTGGTCGATGTCAATCTGATCGATGTCGACGTCGTCAACGGCGTCGTCGAGCCGGTGCGGCTTCGCGAAAAGATCCGCGCTGCCGGCCCGACCATCCGCAACGATCTCGGCAAGCAGGCTGCCCGGCAGCGGACGTGGGCAGCTTAACAAGACACCAGGCATGGGCGGACGCGCCCTGAAAGACGAAGCATGTACCGTTACGATGAGTTCGACCACGATTTTGTGCAGGCCCGCGTCGCCGAGTTCAGCGACCAGGTTCAGCGCCGCCTTGCCGGCGAGATCACCGAGGACCAGTTCCGGCCGCTCAGGCTGATGAACGGCGTCTATCTTCAGCTGCACGCCTATATGCTGCGCATCGCGGTGCCCTATGGCACGCTGAACGGCAAGCAGTTGCGTATGCTCGGCCACATCGCTCGCAAATACGACAAGGGCTACGGCCATTTCACCACGCGCCAGAACATCCAGTTCAACTGGCCGGCGCTGTCGGACATTCCGGCCATCCTGGCCGATCTTGCAAGCGTCGAGATGCATGCCATCCAGACCAGCGGCAATTGCATTCGCAATGTCACCGCCGACCATTTCGCCGGCGCCGCGGCCGACGAGGTCGCCGATCCGCGCCCCTATGCGGAGATACTGCGCCAGTGGTCTTCGGTGCATCCGGAATTCTCGTTCCTGCCGCGCAAGTTCAAGATCGCGGTGACCGGGGCCGAGCGCGACCGCGCCGCCATCCAGACCCACGACATCGGCCTGCACCTGAAGAAAAACGCCGCCGGCGAACTCGGTTTCGCCGTCTATATCGGCGGCGGTCAGGGCCGCACGCCGATGGTCGCCCGGAAGATCCGCGACTTCCTGCCGGAAGCCGACCTTCTGTCCTACTGCACGGCGATCCTGCGCGTTTACAACCTCTATGGCCGCCGCGACAACAAGTACAAGGCGCGCATCAAGATCCTCGTCCACGAGACCGGCGTCGAGGAAATCACCCGCCAGGTCGAGGCCGAGTGGCGGGAGTTGAGGGATGCCGACCTGAAGCTGCCGGAAGCCGATATCCGCGCCATCCAAGCCTATTTCGCGCCGCCGGCGCTCACCGACCGGCCGGAAGGCGACCAGGCGGTCAAGCTGGCGCGACTGGATTCCAAGGGGTTCTCGGAGTGGCTCGACCAGAATGTCGTGACGCACCGCCATCCCGACTACGCGGCGGTGACGATCTCGCTCAAGGGTATCGGCGAGGTGCCCGGCGACGCTTCGGACAGCCAGATGGAAGCGGTCGCCGACATCGCCGAAAAATATGCTTTCGACGAACTGCGTGTCAGCCATGAGCAGAATCTGATCCTGCCGCATGTGGCACGCGCCGACCTCAAGGCGGTCTATGATGCGCTGGTCGGCATTGGCCTGGCGACGGCCAATTCCAACCTGATATCGGACATCATCGCTTGCCCTGGCCTCGACTATTGTGCGCTGGCCACGGCGCGCTCGATCCCGATCGCACAGGAAATCTCGCGCCGCTTCGCTTCGTTGGAGCGACAGCGCGAGATCGGCGAACTGAAACTGAAGATCTCCGGCTGCATCAATGCCTGCGGTCATCACCATGTCGGCCACATCGGCATCCTCGGCGTCGAGAAGAAGGGGTCCGAGCTCTACCAGGTTACGCTGGGCGGCTCTGCCGATGAGAACACCTCGGTCGGCGAGATCATCGGCCGCGGCTTCTCGTCGGAAGAAATCACCGACGCCATCGAGCAGATCGTCGAGACGTATCTCGGCCTGCGGCTAGACCCACAAGAGAAATTCATCGACGCCTACCGCCGTGTCGGTCCCGCGCCGTTCAAGGAGGCGCTTTATGCTGGCGAAGCCAAGGCCGCTTGACCGCATAGTCGACGTCGACGATGGCGCCGCCGCCAAGGCGGCGGGACTCGATGCGCTTTACGGTCACCTGAACCCGCTCGAGATCATCGAACGCTCGGCCCGCGACCTGTTTCACGACGAGATCGCTGCGGTGTCGTCGTTCGGCGCGGATTCGGCTGTGCTGCTGCACATGATCGCCAAGATCGATCGGGCGTTGCCTGTCATCTTCCTCGACACCGGCAAGCATTTCGAGGAAACGCTCGGCTATCGCGACGCGCTTGCCGCCGATTTCGGGCTGACCAATATAAGGGTGATCAAGCCCGAGGAAGCGGCGCTCGAACGGATCGATCCGACGGGCAATCTGCATCAGAGCAACACCGATGCCTGCTGCGACGTACGCAAGGTCGAGCCGCTGGCGCGTGGCGTTGCACCTTTCCGCGCCTGGTTCACCGGCCGCAAGCGCTTCCAGGCCGCGACACGGGCAGCGCTTCCGGTGTTCGAGGCCGTCGGTCCGCGCATCCGTATCAACCCGCTGGCGCACTGGACGACATCGGACCAGGCCGACTATATGCGCGCGCATGCGCTGCGCGAAAATCCGCTGGTTGCTTATGGCTATCTGTCGATCGGCTGCTTTCCATGCACGCAGCCGGTGCAGCCGGGCGAGGACGCGCGCAGCGGCCGCTGGGCTGGCCATGCCAAGACCGAGTGCGGCATTCACCTGTCGGGGCTGGAAGTGTCGCTGACCGACGCATCGCTTTAGGGTATGTTGATATTCAGGTAAGACCGGCCTGCAAAAGGCGGTTTCCTGCGCTTCCGGTGCTCACGTACTTCAAGTACGCTCCGCTCCGGTTCTCGGAAGCCGCCATTTCGGCATCGCCTGACCTGAACTCAACGCACCTTAAGCTTCCTTGAATCTTAGGAATTTTGATGACTGAACCGACGACACCGGAGATCCGGCTCTGGACCCCTGAGGGTTTTCGCGAGGATGAGTGGGCTCATGCCGAAAACGCGGACGCGCTTTCCGGCAATGGCCGCTTCATCCTGCCGCTGCAGGCGTTTCTCGATCTCGAGCCGGAGGTGCGCCGCTCGGCCAAGGAACGGCTCGGCGTCGTGCTGCAGCCGGGCGATCAACTCGAGAAGATCGCCGACCTGCTCGACCAACTCTCTCTGGTGGCACTGGCCTTCCCGGCCTTCAGCGATGGCCGCTCGTTCTCCAAGGGCGAGTTGCTGCGCAGCCGTTATGGTTTCGAAGGCGCTGTGCGGGCCACCGGGCAGGTGCTGGTCGACCAGTTGCCGCATATGCTGCGACTCGGCTTCGATGAGTTCGAAATTTCGAATCCGGTGCTGTTGAAGCGGCTGGAGGAGGGCCGCACCGGCGGGTTGGGGCTTTACTACCAGCCAGCCGCCGTGCCGGAGCCGAAGGGGTCGAAATATTCCTGGCGGCGCGCTCGCAACAGCTGACGCAACGGCAATTCCCGACGTCTTTACATCGGCTCCGATCGGGCTTCTCTGCGACTATCCGTACGGAAATATCCGCCGGGTGCGAGGAGGAGAGCATGGTTTTCGACTATGTCATTGCCGGCGGCGGTTCCGCCTGATCCGTGCCCGGCAGGCGTCATTGCGCTGTTGCCGGGCCGGCCATCGCCGAAAAGGCGGCGGATATGATCAAGGCGGCTGCCTGAAATTCTGGTCGAACCAACAATGCCGTTTTCGCTTTCTGCGAACGGTACTGCGGCGATGCTGATCACGATAGACATCAACTGGTCTTACCAATTGTGCGATTTACGCTTTCCCTTCCGCCGTCCTGACCTTAGGATAGGACCATTATTTCGTGATCCGAAATAAACATGGCCACAAGGGAGGAACCGGGAATGGCTGGCAAGAAGATACTGATGCTCGTTGGCGAGTTCAGCGAGGAATATGAGATTTTCGTGTTTGAACAGGCAATGCATGCGGTTGGCCATACGGTCCATGTCGTCTGTCCGGACAAGAAGGCGGGCGACATATTGAAAACGTCGCTGCACGACTTCGAGGGCCACCAGACCTACACCGAAAAGCTCGGCCACGATTACATTCTCAACAAGACGTTCTCCGAGGTGGACCCAGCCGGATACGATGCCGTCTATGCGGCGGGTGGGCGTGGCCCGGAATACATCCGCATCGACAAGCGGGTGCAGGCGCTGGTGCGGCATTTCCACGAGGCCGGCAAGCCGATCTTCACCATCTGCCATGGCGTGCAGATACTGATCGCTGTCGACGGTGTGGTGCGGGGCCGGGAAGTTGCCGCGCTGCATTATTGCGAGCCGGAAGTGACGCTCGCTGGCGGTATCTATATCGATGTCGCGCCGACCGGCGCCCATGTCGACGGCAATCTCGTTTCGGCCAAGGGTTGGCCGGGCCTCTCCAACTTCATCCGCGAATGCCTGAAGGTGCTGGGCACGGAGATCCGCCATGGCGAGATACTGATGCGCGACGAGCGCCAGGCGGCCTGATCCGGAATTTCTAAGGCTGCCGCGCGAACAGCGCGGCGGTCGTTCTATTTTTTGTTTTGGCGCAATTCCCCGGGGAAAGTGGCAATGCGCTTTTCCCGGGAAAACCCGTTTCACACTTTTCCCGGAATTGCTTAGGCCGCCGCCCGTGCCTCGTGGAACGACACCAGTTTCCGGCGATTCTCGTCCCACAGCGCCAGTTTGACGCATTGCAGGCTTTCGAGCAGCGTGACGCGGCCGATGCCGCGCAGTTCCGGATAATCCCGCAGCACTTCCTGCAGCCGGTAGCACGGAACCTTGGCCGAGAGGTGGTGGACGTGATGGACGCCGATATTGCCGGTTAACCAGTTCAGCACCGGCGGCAGATCGTAGTAGGATGAGCCATGCAGGGCGGCGTGCTGGAATTCCCAGTCGGCGTCCTTTGCCCATTCCGTTTCCTCGAATTGATGCTGGACGTAGAACAGCCAGATGCCCGCCGAACCGGCGAGGATGACGATCGGCAGATGGACCACCAGGAACGCGCCAGGGCCGACGAACCAGATGAGGAGGGCTGCAGCAATCGCGATGCCAAGATTGGTGGTCATCGACGACACCCAAGGCGTCAGGCCGCCTCGCATCATGCCGACAGGCAGCCTCTGCTCGAAGATGAACAGCCAGATCGGCCCGAGCCCGAACATCACCAGCGGGTGGCGATAGAGACGATAGGCAAGGCGGCCTCGCCATGACATCTGCCGGTATTCGGCAACGGTGAGCGTCCTGATGTCGCCCATGCCGCGTTCGTCAAGATTGCCGGCGGTGGCATGGTGCGTCGCGTGAGCGCGCCGCCAGCAGTCGTAGGGCGTCAGCGTCAGAATGCCGAGCGCGCGGCCGATCCAGTCGTCCGCATAGCGATTGGCAAAGAAGGAGCCGTGACCGCAATCGTGCTGGATCATGAAGATGCGCACCAGAAACCCGGCCGCGGGAAGGATCAGCATCAGACCCCACCAATGGCCATAGGCGTAGGACGCCGAGGACAGTCCCCAGAGAATGGCGAATGGAATGAGTGTGATGGCGAGTTCGACAGCGCTGCGCCGCCTGTCAGGCTTCTTGTAGCGAGCGAGAATTTTCAGCCAGGCGCGCTTGCTGTTAGCGACCGCCTCAGGGGAAATCATGTTCATCACGAAGCATAGGCGGGGTGCCTCCCCGCCGCAAGCAAAGATCACGCGAAATTACTGCGCGTAATTGTCGCGTGGCCTGTCGGTCGAGCAACCGCAGCTCACCCGCTTGATGGTTCTCCCTCCGAGTGGCGGGCTCTCAAGATCATTCGGGGACCCCGAGGTTTGCTGCTAAGATTGGCGGTCGCGTTACCGCCGGCGCCGGCCGACGTCACTTTTCTCCGCTCCATCGAGGCGGTCGAGCAGTTTTCTGAATCGGTCAGGGATATCGCCCTCGGTGCGGAAGGCGGGCAAGGTGCGCATAAAGCGGTTGACCGCCTCGGCGCCAAACTGGCGTCTGACCTCGGCGGCGAGCCGTTCCGTCTTTTCGGCCTTTTTGCGGGTCGTCATCTCAAAATCCTATGTCGGCTTCGAAACTCCTCCAGCAAGAGAATGGTTCCAGCATCACGCATTTGTGGCAAGCAATGCCAGCGCTTAGGGTAAAATTTGAATTAAGATCGAAATGTCATGGGTCATTGTGCGGGCTTGGCCGACGACGTCCACAATTGCTTACCCCTTGATTTTTGGCCGCCAAACCTCGATATCGGGCTCAAAATCCATATCATTCGAGATTGACGGGAAATGGCGATGAGCGACCAGGCAAAAGACGAACGCGCGCCCGATGAAGTCGAGGCGACCGAGGCCAATGCCGAGCGCACGGAAGGCAGCATCGACGGCGACTATGAAGCCCTTGTGCGGCTGCTGAAGGAAAATGAAGAATTGAAGGACCGCGCACTGCGCGTGGCGGCCGAAATGGAAAACCTGCGTCGACGCACGGCGCGCGACGTGCACGATGCGCGCACGTATGCGGTTGCGAATTTCGCCCGCGACATGCTGTCGGTCTCTGACAATCTGCGCCGTGCGCTGGACGCGATTCCGGCCGAGGCCAAGGCCTCGGGTGACGCCGGCTTCAAGGCGTTGATCGAAGGCGTCGACTTGACCGAGCGCGCCATGCTGTCGGCGCTGGAACGGCACGGGGTCAAGAAGCTCGCCCCTGAAGGCGAGAAGTTCGATCCCAATTTCCATCAGGCGATGTTTGAAGTGCCCAATCCGGATGTTCCGGCCAACACCGTGGTCCAGGTCGTGCAGCCGGGCTATTCGATCGGCGAGCGGGTTCTGCGCCCGGCCATGGTCGGCGTCGCCAAGGGCGGTCCGAAGTTTGCCGCCGCTGAAGCGCCGGTCGAGCCGGGACCGGTGAACGAGCAGGCTGAGAAAGACGCCTGAACGGACAAGCGAATAGGGAGTAGCGAGTAGCGAATAGGAAATACGCAAGAGTTGCTGCGCGGCTTCGTGCTATTCGCTACTCGCTATTCGCTACTCACTCTTTCATTGTTCGCTTCATGAACCCCATCGCGCTTCTCGACTATGCCGGTGTCGCCGTCTTCGCCGCGACCGGGGCACTTGCGGCTTCGCGCAAACAACTCGACATCATCGGTTTCCTGTTCCTGGCCAGCGTCACCGGGATAGGCGGCGGCACGCTTCGCGACGTCATCCTCAACCTGCCGGTTTTCTGGGTCGCCAACTCCAGCTATGTGCTGATCTGCGCCGTGGTTGCCGCGCTGGTCTTCTTCGGCGCGCATCGCGTCGAATCGCGCTGGAAATGGCTGCTCTGGCTCGACGCCATCGGGCTCGCCGCCTTTTCGGTGATGGGCGCCGCCAAGGGACTGGCGATTACCGGTTCGCCGGTCGTCTCCGTCATCACCGGCGTGCTCACAGCCACCTCCGGCGGCATTCTGCGCGATCTCCTGGCTGGCGAGCCATCGGTGCTGCTCAGGCCCGAAATCTACGTCACAGCAGCCCTTGCCGGTGCCGGCCTCTATACACTTGGCGATCTTGCCGGGCTGCCGCCGCTCACTTCGGACCTCGCCGGTTTTGCTGCGGCGTTCCTTGTGCGTGGCGGCGCGCTCAAATTCGGCTGGTCGTTTCCGTCCTACAAGAGCCGACCCGGCCGGCGCCCGGAAGATATTCCGTGAAGGAGCGAATAGCGAATAGGGAGTAGCGAATAGGGATAGCAGCCCGCAGGATTGCGGCGTAGTTCTCGCTATTCGCTATTCGCTATTCGCTATTCGCTATTCGCTATTCGCTATCACGCCGCGAAGCGCTGGGCTTCCCCGCCATAATAGTTGACGTAGCGGGCGCCGATTTCCTTGACCGGCATCACGACGAAGACGTCGACCGTCGAGAATTCGCGGTCGATGACGCAGCCATCGCCGATGCGGGCGCCAACGCGCAGGTAGCCCTTGACCAAGGGCGGCATCGCCGCGATCGCAGCCTTGGTGTTGACCGCCTCGATCGGCATCAGGTCCATCGAGCAGTAGCGCCCGGACACCGCGCGCACATCCCAGGCCGAATTCGTTCGGCAATGGTGGGCGAGGTAGGTGAGTGCCTCGGCATGCGCCGCCGGCACCGTGCCGTGGAAGGAAGCACAACCGGTCATCACACCGATTTCGTAGTGGTTGATGTAAGCCCAGATGCCTTGCCACAATGCCTCGATAGTGCGCTTTGAGCGGTATTCCGGCAAAACGCAGGAGCGGCCGAGTTCGAGAAAACGCTGGCCGGGGTGACGGGCGATGAGCTTGGTCAGCTCGAATTCACCTTCCGAATAGAACCCTCCGGCGGTGGCCGCGATTTCTTGCCGCAGCAGCCGATAGGTGCCGACGATGCGGCGATGTTCGGGGCCGGAAAGCGTGGTGTCCAAAACCAGCAGATGGTCGCAGAGCGGGTCGAACCGGTCGGCATCACGGCGGTCATGGGTCTGGAACAGGTCTTTTCTGGCGCCAAGTTCGTCGTAGAACACCCGGTAGCGCACTTCCTGCGCGGCCGCGATCTCGGCTTCGTTGCGAGCGAGTCGCACTTCGAGATTACCTATACGGCCCAGTGCTGCGCCCTTCATGACGCAATCGGCATTACGTCCGGCAAGCAGCGCGCTGCTGGCGTTCGGCCGAGTGTCACATTCCGGCATAACTGTATGCACGAGTGATTCTCCTTCGAGCCATCCCTCTTGGCACGGGGATACGGTGTAGGTGCAACAGGATTGTGACAGTACCGTGATGCGGCCTTGCGGGCAATACTTCGTCGGCTGGCGAATGCGATCAACCGACTGCGTTACCTGAGCGCGTGGCGCGGATTGGACGGTGAAAAACTCAGGCTGCGACGACCTGTCCCTCGACGGCATTGACCAACGCCTCAGGGTCGAGCGGCTTGGTGACAAAGCCGCTGGCGCCATGAGCCAACACCGCATGGCGGGTCTTTTCCTGGCTGTCGGCCGACAGTACCATGATCGGCACCGGCGACATTGCGGTTTCTTCCTCATGGCGGCGGATGGCGGCAATCGCGTCCAGTCCGTCCATGACCGGCATGTGCAGGTCCATCAGAACCACGTCGAAGCGGTGGTTGTGCCCGGCGCCCGTGACAGCCTCGACGGCGGCCTTGCCATTGCCGACCACTTTGACGCGATGCCCGGCTTTCAACAGCGTGGCGCGGGCCAGCATGGCGTTGATGTCATTGTCCTCGGCGATCAGCACCGACAGGCCCCTCTGTCGGTTGCTGACGGTGCGAAGTGTCGGCTCGCCACGCTTTTCCAGCTGCGGCTGGGTGAGGCTTGGGGCATGGCTGCTCAACAGCACCCGCAGAAGCGTTCCGCCACGCACCGGCCTGGCCAGGAAAGTTGCGTAGCCGCTGGCGCGGAACTCGCCGAGCATGCCGCGGTCGGTCGGCGCGATCAGCGTGATGGCCTCGCAGTGGGAAAAACCGCTCAAGCGCAGGCGCTTGAGCAGCCTTCCGTCGCTTTCTTCCATGGCCGCATCGACCAGAAGCGCATCGCAGCCGGCGGCGAAGGGTGCGGCCTGCGCGGCGGTGGTGGCGAGGTCGACCGCGCCGCCATTGGCGCGGATGGTGCGGGCGATGGCATCAGCCTCGACAGCGTTTTTCGAAAGGATCACCGCGCGCCTGCCCGAAAGCGCGTTTTGGCGGCCCTGCTGTGCCTCGGTGGCTGCTATCGCCGGGATCTCGAAGACGAACTCGGATCCCTGGCCGATCCGGCTGGACACCGAGATCGTGCCGCCCATGGCGGCCACTAGGCGTTTGGAGATGGCAAGGCCAAGACCGGCCCCGCCATGCGCACGCGTCGACGTGCCGTCGGCTTGCTCGAACTCCTCGAAAATGCGGTCCAGATCCTCATCGTGCAGGCCCGGACCGGTATCGGCGATGGTGAAGCAAATGCGGTCGGTGGTTTCGGTGCGCACACGCGCAACGCTCACCAACACGCCGCCGCTGTCGGTAAACTTGATGGCGTTGCCGATAAGGTTGAGCAGCACCTGCCTGACCCTGCCCGGATCGGCAGTGATCAACTGCGGCACGTCGGGTTCGACATAGCAGCCCAGCCCGATATCCTTGGCGAAGGCGCGCGCGGCCAGCAATTCGATGATGTTGTCGGCGATCTCGCGCACCGACATCGGCTGCGGCTCCGGGTCGAAGCGCCCGGCTTCGATCTTGGAGTAGTCGAGAAGATCCTCGATCAGGGCAAGCAATGCGCTGGCTGAGGTCGAGACGGCGCCGACATAGGTCTGCTGCTCCGGCGACAGGCTGGTGTCCGCCAGCAGCCTGGCCATGCCCATGATGCCGTTCATCGGCGTGCGAATTTCATGGCTGACGGTGGCGAGGAAGCGCGATTTGGCCTGGCTGGCGTATTCGGCCCGTTCGCGTGCGGTGATCAGCGAGGATTCGGCGCGTTTGCGGGCGGTGATGTCGCGGGCGATGGCGCGATGCGAAACGGCGCCGCTGTCCTTGTCGCGCACCGATAGTTCGATCCACGAAAACCAACGCGGGCCGCTGGGCGTATTGATGGCGACATCGGTGGAACTCAGGCATTCATGATCGGAAAAGGCGGCATCAGGGACGATGCCGACCTCGATGCCGAGTTCCGCCAGGGTCTTGCCTGCAAGGTCGCGCTGATCGGTTTCGACGAGATCGGCGAAGACCCTATTGGCATAGACGATGTAGCCGTCGCGGTTGCGATGAATGACGAGGTCGCCGAGCGCATCGATCAGGCCGCGAAAGCGCTCATCGCTCTCCTGCATTTCCCACATGCGATCGGCCAGCGTCTCGATCTCGGCGCGGCTGCGGGCGGTGGTTTCGTCAAGAAGGGCAGCGGTGCGGTGTTCGCTCCGCATCGAGTGCAGATGCAAGCCAATGCCGGCAAGGCCGGTTGCCAGCAATGCGACGCTGATGAAGATTGGTGCTCCGGTCAGATGCGCCAGGCCTGCCAGCACGATGATGGCGACGAAGGCCAGGAGCGGAAGCCCCTCGCGTCTGGCGGGCCCCGGCTCAGGCATCAGCGGTGGGGGGGGGGGGCCCCCCCCCCCCCCCCCCGCGGGGGCCGCGCCGGGGGGGGGTGGGGGGGGGGGCGGGGGGGGGGGGGGGGGGGCGGGTGGGGGAGTCGTGGCGGCGGGGGGTGTTTTATAATTTGGT